>JBMYUK010000281.1:0-4294 GCA_049605275.1 Phycisphaeraceae bacterium | reverse complement strand
CAGTTTAATCGAGTCGAAGTGTTTCTCGAAGGGGCGGTATGCTACTCGGATGCATGAGCAAATCGCTTCATTAAGAAACCGCTCGATTCAAACGCTGCGTCACGGGCTTTGGTTCGGGATCGGGCTTTTCGCGCTACTCGGGCCCGCGGCGCTGGCTCACGCCGCCGAGGCGGTCGAGCCCGAGAAACGGGTTTACAAGACGACCGTCGATTCGGATGGCGAGCCGGTCGAGTTGCATTTGCACGTCTTCAAGCCCGAGGGGTGGACGGCAGACGACGAGCGGCCGGCGATTGTGTTCTTCTTCGGCGGCGGCTGGGTGAGCGGGACGCCGATGCAGTTTTACCCGCACTGTCGCGACCTCGCCGGGCGGGGGCTCGTCGCGTTTTCGGCCGAGTATCGCGTGAAGAATCGGCACGGCACGTCGCCCCTGGCCTGCGTGGAGGACGGCAAGAGCGCGGTGCGCTACCTTCGCCAACACGCCGACCGACTCGGCATCGACCCCGAGCGGATTGTGGCGGGTGGCGGCTCGGCGGGCGGACACGTCGCGGCGTCAACCGGCGTGCTCGAAGGGTTCGAGGCGGACAACGAAGACGCGTCGATCAGCAGCGTACCGAACCTGATGATTCTGTTTAATCCGGTGATCGACACGTCGCCGAAGCGCGGCTTCGGAGCGAGGAGAGTGCCCGGGGACGACCCGCTGATCCTGTCGCCGCTGCATCACGTCCACAAGGGTCAGCCGCCGTCGTTTATCTTCCACGGCGACGCGGACACGACGGTGAAGATCGACTCGGTCCGCGATTTCGAAACCAAGAGCCATCGCATCGGGGCGTCTTGCACGCTTGTCGAGTTCGAGGGCGCGGGCCACGGCTTTTTTAACCACGAAGACTTTCGCAAGCCTAAACGCGGCGAACCGGACTACTACGCCATCACGATGCGCGGGGTCGATGCGTTTCTGATCGAGCACGGCTATCTCGACAAAAACGCGACCGAATGAAAAACGGCCGGCACCATCGGGAGGCGCAAGCCGCTCTTTGCGTTTGGTTTTCTGTCGCGGTCAAGCCGCGGCGGAACTCTGGCCGCTGCCCCAGCCGCCGGAGGATTTTTCCTGCAGCAGGAAGCCGATCGCCGCGGGCACGAAGACGAGCAGCGGGATGATGAGGGCGCTTCGGGTGAGTTCGCTGGCGACGGTGTCGCGGAAGGTGTCGATCGACAGCAGCAGGGCGATGACGCCGAAGACGGCGATGGTCGATCCGCTGACCGAGGTGAAGAGGTGGATGGTGATCTTCGAGAGCAGGAAGGCGGCGAGTCCGCAGGCGATCAACCCGATCAGTGCGCCGACCCAGTAGGCGTCGGCGGGCATGATCTCCGCGGCTCGGACGATGAGGCTTTCGGACGCGGCTTGCTGGCCCTGGGTTTCGACGCGGTTGGCGGCCGAGCTATCGAGGACCCGGCCCAGCCCCGCCCAGAGATTCGCCCCGATGAACGCGCCCGACAAGCCGCCGAGCAGCGCAACGGCGTACTTCATCAACGGAAACGCGAGCACGGCGAGCAGGCTGCCCACGCAGCCGGCCACGACGAACGGTGGCGCCTGGATCTCAAGGCCCATCCAATAGCCCATGAGCGCGCCGACGACGACGAGCAGCGCCACCGTCATGATCTTGTGAAACGCGTAGCCCTTGAGCAGGCAGACCAGGCCGATAACGACAAAGACCACGGCCCAGATCGCGCTCAACTCGGCGAGTTCGGGGATGAGTTGATCCGGCTTGGCGAGCGTGTCGCCGCGCGAAAAGATGTCGAGGATCGTCTGGAAGACGTGGTGGGCCTGGGACCAGATGCCTTCGGATTCGGCTGAGGCCTCGGCGGTATCGGTGGACGCTTGGGCGAGAGTGCTGAGCATGGTGTCGGCTCCTGCGGGCTAGCCGACGTGCGAGCAACAGCACACATGAAGCGTCGGCTACGTCTTCTTATCGACGCGCCGCAGATGCAGCGTCCATTGCACCGCGACGCCCACGAGCGTTATCAGACCGAGCAGGGCGATCGTCCCGCGAGCGGTGGTCGGCACGTATTCGGCGAAATCGGGGAGATACGTCGCGATCAGCTCTCGGCCGGGGATCACGATGAGCACCGCCCCGACCATCGCGGACTGGATCGCCGCGGCGTAGCTGGTGAAGAGAAAGCCGAAGACAAAGCCCGCCCCGGCCCCGATCAGCATCGCGAGGCCGACGTTGCGCTGCGTGCTCGTGGCGCTGTTTTCCCACCACGACTGCACGTCTTCGAGATTGCGAAAGACGGCGGTCTTGGCCTCTTGCCAGGCCGCCCGGCCTTGCTCAGCCAAGAGTCCGTCGGCCTCGATGAGCGCGTCGCGATCGCCCTGCTGGATCAGCGACTGGACCTGGAGGCGCGTCTGGTCGCTGAGTTGATTGGAGAGGGTGTCGTAGCGCGACTCGACCTGCCGGGCCGCCTGCTCGGTGTCGGTGCTGAGCTGCTCGGCCGGTACGCCTTGCCAGACGATGACCGCGGCGGGGGCGGCGATGGCAAAGGCGATCGCCGCGGAGAAGGCGATCCACGTGCGGAACATCAGCCAGGCCCCGAGCGCGCCGAGCAATCCCAGCCCGATCATGAATCCGACGGCGACCATCGGCGATTCGACAAAGGCCATCGTGAGCCCGCCGAGGATCATGCCGAGCATCAGGCCGCCGGCGATGCACGCGGCCTTGAGCAGCCTGCCGCCCGCGAGCCAGAGCAAGACCCCGACGCCGACGACGACCCACCGCGCGGTGAGCGTGAGCGCGGGCAGGGCCTCGTCGGCCCGCTGAAACCATTGCTCGAAGGTTTGAGTCGTGTCCATCGGACATGAGCTTATCGCCGATCGTTGAGCCGCGCCGTTACAATACCGCCGTGAGTGAAACGCCAAAGGCAACCGAAGACCGTCAGGCGGCTGACGACGCGGCGCTCGCGCCGCTGCGCGAGCGGATCGACGCGATCGATCGGCAGCTGGTGAAGCTCTTAAACGAGCGGGCCGAGGTCGTGGTCGACGTGGGCAAGGTCAAGCGCGCGGGCAACACGCCGATCTACGTGCCCGATCGCGAGAAGCGCGTGCTCGAACAGGTGCGGAGTTATAACAAGGGCCCGCTGCCGGATAAGTGCATCGACGCGATCTATCGCGAATTGATGTCCGGCAGCTTCGCGATCGAGCGGCCGCTGCGCATCGGCTACCTCGGCCCGCCGGGCTCGTTCTCGCACCTCGCCGCGACCGCGAAGTTCGGCCAATCCGTCGAGTACGACCGGCTGTCCGACATCCCGCTCATCTTCAACGCCGTCGATCGCCGCGACTGCGACTACGGGCTGGTTCCGATCGAGAACTCGACCGAGGGCAGCGTTGCCGCGTCGCTCGACGCGCTGGCCGACACGAAGGCAAGGGTCTGCGCCGAGGTGCTCATCGCGATCCACCACAACCTCATGGCCAACTGCGACCCGCCGCAGATCCAGCGCATCTACTCGCACCCCCAGGCGCTCGCGCAGTGCCGAGGCTGGCTGTCGACGCAGTTCCCCAACGTCGAGTGCATCGCCACCGCCTCGACCTCGCGCGCCGCCGAGATGGCCGCCCTCGAATCCGGCGCCGCCGCCATCGCCTCGTCTCTCGCCGCCAAGCTCCACAACCTCCGCGTCCAGTTCGAGCACATCGAAGACAACCCCAACAACACCACCCGCTTCTACGTCATCGGCCATCAGTCCACCAAGCCCACCGGCGACGACAAGACCGCCCTCATGTTCACCACCGAGCACAAGCCCGGCGCGCTCACCGAGGTCCTCAACGTCTTCAACGACTTCGGCCTCAACCTCACGCACATCGACAAACGCCCGAGCCAACGCGTCAACTGGGAATACACCTTCTTCGTCGATCTCATGGCCCACCAGGACGAAGACGCCTTCCAAAACGCCGTCGCCGAGGCAAAAAAACACTGCCTGCAACTCATCGTCCTCGGCTCGTTCCCGCGGGCAAGCGAAGTCATCTGAACCACCCGCTCGTCGCACCGGGCGCGAGCTCGTCGCGCTGAGCACCTCAACGAAATACCGCCATGATCCATCCCCACGCCTTCGGCTACGAATCGTCCTCGCGCCCGATGACCTCCGGCACGCCCTCGGGCGCCGCCGACGCCAGCGACCTGCGCTACCTCGAAGAGCGCGTCGATCGGCTCTCGCTGATCTGCATGGCCATGTGGTCGCTGATGCAGGATAAGGCCAGTCTCACGGAAGAAGATCTGATCGAACGCGTCAAGCTGATCGATCTCAT
>JBMYUK010000280.1:0-4305 GCA_049605275.1 Phycisphaeraceae bacterium | reverse complement strand
GCAGTGCCAAGGCGTTCTGCGGCTGGCTGTTAGCGATCCCGAGGATCTGCGTCGAGGACTGGACGAGGATCTGAGCCCGCGTCAGCTTAGCGGTTTCCTCGGCGAAGTCGGTGTCGCGGATCGCGGATTCGGCGGCCGAGGTGTTTTCCAAAGCGACGCCGAGCGATCGGATGGTCGCGCCGACGATGTTCTTCTGGAACGCACCGAGTCGGCCTCGAAGACTGGAGACCTGGTTGATGGCCTCGTTGACGACCTTCTGAGCCCCGCCGAGGTCGCCGTCGACGACGTTCTTGCCCTTGGACGAGCCGAGGTCGTCGAGGAAGCCGTTGGTCAGCGAGCCGAGGTTACGAGCCGCGACGTTGGAGATGCCGAGGCTGACCTGGTTGAGGATGTCGACGTTCGGGCCGAGGTTGAACTGCGCACCGCCGCCGGTGATGGTCAGGGCGTCGATGCCGCCGAGCGTCTGGGCGCCGGTGTCGGTCAGTTCGATCTCGACGTCGAGGAAGTCGGTGTTGATGCGAGCGGTCTTGCCGTCGGCCACGGCTGCGACGCCGTTGATGACCGCGCCCACGTCCTGCCCCGCGTCGCGGATATCGGTCGTGGCGGTGAAGGCCGCGGTGGTACCGAGCACATCCTCACCCACCGAAGAGTTGGTGCCCACGCCGCCGGTCAGACCCGCGAGGTTGCTGATCTTAAAGGAGACAAACTCGTCGGAGCCGAACTCTTCAGACTTCAGCTCGACGTAAACGCCCGACGCCACGGCCGAGACGCCGGTCACGTCGGAGAAGGTGTTGATGCTCGCGGCGATGTCGGCGACAGTGGTGCCCGATCCGAACGTAAACTCGCGGATACCCAGCGCACCGCCGAGTTCGAAAGTGAACGCCGAGGTCGCGTCGGCAAGGTCAAGCGATGTGCCCAGCGAGAGGAACAGCGAGCCGCGCTGAGCGGACTGCGTGACGAGCACATCGACCTCGCGGTTTTCACCGAAGGCGAGCTTCGCGCCGTTGACCTGGAAGTCCGCGACGGTGGTCGCGACGGCCGAGGTCGTAAAGTCGAACGAGCCGTTGAGCAGCTTCGTGCCCTGGAAGGACGTCGAAGCGGCGATCCGGTCGATCGTCTGCAGGATCGAGTCGATCTGCAACTGGTTCGCCTTCTTCTCATCGGCAGAGAGGCCCGCGTCGTTGGCCGACTGGCCAACCAGCGACTGGACCTCGATCAGCAGGGAGTTGATCTCCTGCAGACCGCCCTCGGCGATGTTGACCACCTGGTCGGCGCGCTCGGCGTTACCGATTGCAGCGCTGATGGCGGCCTTCTCCGAGCGAAGGTTCTCGCTCGCGATCAGACCCGCCGGGTCGTCCTTACCGCGGTTGATCCGAAGACCGGTCGACAACCGCTCGAGCGAGGTGTTAAGGGTGGAGTTGTTCTGTCCCAGGACACGCTGGCCAATCAGGGACTGTACGTTGGTATTGATGCGACTCATGGTAGTGGTCCTCCGTGATCACGGTTGGGTGTCACGTCGTCGGTGGTATGGCATCCTGCCATGGGTCCTGTTGGATCTCCGATCCGATCACGATGCTGTTTGGCGACTCGGTAACATCCCGAGCCGCCGGAGTGTTGCTCACCGGCCTGTCCTCCTGTCCCGTTGCCCGTCGGCCATCCATTGCCGAAGCGGGGCGGTCCAGTTGGCTTGCACGACGCGAACCGCGGAGTTGCGACGTGCAACCGGATCATGCATCCCGCATGACCCCGGCTGGCTGCCTGAGCCTTTTCGGTGTCGGAAACGGTTATCCGCCACCTCGGACCAACGCGCCACTTATCGGAAGCAACGCCGTTCATCCGCTACGAGCCGTCCATCCGGCCTACCCGCACAATCGTCACAACCCGCACCCGCCTTAAGCGCCGCATCACCACTACCAGTAAAAAAGTCAGAAAAACCCGAAAATTACCCCTCGCCGCCAAATAACACCCCTACTCAGACCCACCCCACTCGCGACAACCCGCCCGCAAACCCCCCAGCACACCCCTAAGCCCCCGGCTTGCTCGCTCGGTAGCACGCTGCTCGGGTGCCGCGCGGGGCCCAGCAAATCACCACAACATCCCCCGTCAATCCCCATAGCCGTCGAGCAACGCCTCGACGGACCCACGCCCCAGCCCCACCGCCCCGCGCTCCGCCTACCAAAGCATCGAAACCCAACCCCTTCACCGATGACCGCATCGACCGCGACGTGCCCGCGAGCGGTTCACACAACACCCTCCCGCAGCGCGCGTCTCAGCGACTCGGGTCGCTACGCTCCACCCCGGCCACCCGCCGGCCACCCGGCAAACCCGCAGCGATACGGGATTGTTGCTAACCAGGGTGCCACGCAGCGACCGGCAGCGCGCTGTGTGCGAAGGCTCTTTAGTTGTTATAGATGGTTCGCACAAAGCGCTCTTCGAGACGCTGCGTGGCAACCGGCTTGATGTGTTAAAGAGGATTCGCTCGAGGGCATCCCCAAGCCGCCTGCCCCTGCCACCGCCCGGCCCGCCCATCACCAATCCGATGCGACAAGGGGGTGCCACACAGCAGCCCGAAGGGTGCTGTATGCGTGTTGTATAGGATCGATCAAGAAGTGTTCGCACACAGGAGCCTGCGGCCTCCTGTGTGGCACCCGGCACTCCATAAGTAAGAACACGGAAAGGAACGTAATGGCCAAGATTCTTGGTGACTCGATGGTTTTATTCGATCACTTCCTGCCCGCCCATATACGGCCGCAATACCTCCGGCACCGTGATGGTGCCTTCTTTGTTTTGATAGAGCTCGAGGATCGGGATCAGGATTCGGGGGCTGGCGGCGACGGTATTGTTGAGGGAGTGGCAGAAGACGGTTTTCTTTTTGCCGTTTTCGTCGGTGGCTTTGTAGCGTAGGTTGAGGCGGCGGGTTTGGAAGTCGTAGAGGCGGCTTGCGCTGTGGGTTTCGCCGTAGCTGTTGCGGCTGGGCATCCAGCATTCGACGTCGATCATGTCGGCGTTTTTTTGGCCGAGGTCGCCGGTGCAGCATTGGAGCAGGCGGTAGGGCAGGCCGAGGTTTTGCAACAAGGCTTCGACGTAGCCGATCATCTTCTGGTGCCAGTCGCGGGACTCTTTTTCGTCTGCCTTGCAGATGACGACCTGTTCGACTTTGTCGAACTGGTGGATGCGGTAGAGCCCGGCGGTGTCTTTGCCGGCGGCGCCGGCCTCGCGGCGGAAGCAGGTGCTGACGGTCGTGTAGCAGCGGGGCAGGGTTTCTTCGTCGAGGATTTCGTCTTGATGAAAACCCATCAAGCCAACTTCGCCGGTGCCTGTTAAGAATTGGTCGTAGCCGCCGCCGCGGTTGGTTTCTTCGATGTGGTACGCCTGGTCGCGTCCGCCTGGGAAGAACCCTGTGCCAACCATGCAGTCTTCTTTGACGAGGACTGGGACGGACATGGCCTTGAAGCCGTTGTCGCTGACCATGAAGTTGAAGGCGTATTGGAGGACGGCGTTGTGGAGTCGCATGCCGTCGCCGGTGAGGACGTAGGAGCGTGAGCCGGCCATCTTCACGCCGCGTTCGAAGTCGAAGAGGCCGAGGGACTCGCCGAGCTGCATGTGGGTCTTGGGTTTGAAGCCGCGGTTTTCTTCGAAGCTCTTGCTTGCATCGAAATGATCGGGGTTCCAGGTGCGGAGTTGGATGTTGTCGTCGGAGGTCTTGCCGACGGGCACGTCGGGGTCGGCGGGTTGAGGGACTTGGAGCCAGAGGTCGAGGCGTTGCTGTTCGAGTTCGCGGGCGGCGTCGGCGAGCTCGGCTTCTTTGGTTTTGCCTTGCTCGGCCTGTCTTTTTAATTCATCCACCTTTTCAGATAATTGCTTCTTCTCTTCGTCGCTGGCCTTTTTCATTTTGCCCATGATTGGGCCGATCTGTTTTGCAATTGCGTTGCGCGAAGCAACGAGGTTCTGGAGTTCGGTTTGTTTTGCGCGAACCTCTTCGTCCAGCATCAACAGAGCATCGAAATCGATGGCGTACTGCTTGTTGGCTGCGCCTTTGCGGTACTTGTCTGGGTTTTCTCGTAGGTCTTTGAGATCGATCATAAGGGTGTTTGTTGGGATTGGGTGTGTTGGCTTGGTGCGTTTGCGATGGTTCACACGGGACGCTGCGCGTCTCCCGCTACACCGTTCTGATGGATGATTACGGGCGGTAGTTTAACGGGATCGCCGGGTGTGGATCGCACGGCGTCGCGGGCGACGCGCAGCGTTCCGTGCGAATGATCTTTGTTGGATTACGCCATCGGCGCGGGAAACCACGGGACGCTT
>JBMYUK010000279.1:0-4316 GCA_049605275.1 Phycisphaeraceae bacterium | reverse complement strand
GAGCGCGGTGTCGGCCAGGCCCTTGCGTGCGCCGTGCGTCGAGGAGAAGTACTCGAGGACGGACATGCCCTCGCGGGCGTTGGCCTTGATCGGCGTCTCGATGATCTCGCCCGAGGGCTTGGCCATCAGCCCGCGCATGCCGGCCAGCTGCTGGATCTGGCTCACGTTACCCCGAGCGCCCGAGTGGGACATGACCCAGACCGGGTTGAGGTACTTCTCGGCCGAGGCGTCGTCGATCGGCGCGAGGTTGCCCGACGCGTCGCGGCGGTCGTTCTTCAGCTCGTCGAGCAGCTGGTCCTTGACCGCCTCTCGGCAGTGGGTCCACAGGTCGAGCAGCTGGTTGTAGCGCTCGCGCTCGGTGATGGCGCCGGCGTTGAACGCCTTCTCGATGCGGTCGACTTTCTTCTGCGTCGCGTCGATGAGCTCCTGCTTCTTCGCGGGGATGCGCAGGTCGGTGATGCCGAAGGACACGCCCGAGGTCGTCGAGCGTTCGAAGCCGATGGCCTTCATCGCGTCGAGCAGGCCGATCGTCGCCGGTCGGCCGCGGTAGGCGTAGGTGTCGTCGATGACGCGCGACGCGCCCTTCTTGCCCAGCGAGCAGTTGTAGTACGGCATGCCCTCTTCGAGGATGTCGTTGAAGGTGAGTCGGCCGACGGTCGTGACGATCCGACCGGACTCGGGCAACGCTTCGACATCGCCGCGCTCGCTGTTGACCAGGCCGGAGAACCGGCCCTTCGGCAGACGCAGCAGAATCGGAGTATGGACGCCGATCTTTTTAAGGTCATAGGCCATCAGGGCCTCGGCGTTGTCCTTGAACTCGGGCAGCGCGTTCAGCTCGGCCTTGGCCGCGTCGTCGAGGTCCCCGGCCGGGGCGAGGCCTTGGGCGGCGGCGATGACCGCGTCGCTGGGCGGCTCGGGCTGGACGGTGATGTAGTACACGCCGAGCACGATGTCCTGCGACGGCGAGATGATCGGGCTGCCGTTGGCCGGCGAGAAGATGTTGTGCGGCGAGAGCATGAGGACCGACGCCTCGGCCTGAGCTTCAACGGACAGCGGGAGGTGGACGGCCATCTGGTCGCCGTCGAAGTCCGCGTTAAAACCGGTGCAGACCAAGGGGTGGATGCGGATCGCGTTGCCCTCGACGAGCACGGGCTCGAAGGCCTGGATGCCCATGCGGTGCAGCGTGGGCGCGCGGTTGAGCAGCACCGGATGCTGGTGGATGACCTCTTCGAGGACGTCCCAGACCTCGGGGTCGCGTCGCTCGAGCATCTTCTTGGCGGACTTGATCGTGTCGACCAGGCCGTGCTCTTTGAGCTTGCGGATGATGAAGGGCTGGAAGAGTTCGAGGGCGATCTTCTTGGGCAGGCCGCACTGGTGGAGCTTGAGCGTCGGGCCGACGACGATGACGGATCGAGCCGAGTAATCGACGCGCTTGCCGAGCAGGTTCTCGCGGAACCGGCCTTGCTTGCCCTTGATCATGTCGGTGAGCGACTTGAGCGGGCGGTTGGACGAGCCGAGCACGGGTCGGCGGCATCGGCCGTTGTCGAAGAGCGCATCGACCGACTGCTGGAGCATGCGCTTTTCGTTGCGAATGATGACCTCGGGCGCGTTGAGGTCCATCAGCTTCTTGAGCCGGTTGTTGCGGTTGATGATCCGGCGATAAAGGTCGTTGAGGTCCGAGGTCGCGAAGTTGCCCGACTCGAGCAGCACCAGCGGGCGCAGGTCAGGCGGGATCACGGGCACGACGTCCATGACCATCCACGACGGGTCGTTCTCGGAGTTTCGGATCTGCTCGACGATCTTCAATCGCTTGGAGAGGTCCTTGATCTTCTGCTTGGATTTGGTTGCGCCAAGGCCTTCGCGCAGCTCGACCTGCACCTGATTGAGGTCCATCGTGGCCAGCAGTTCTTTCACCGCCTCGGCGCCCATCATCGCCTGGAACGCCTGCGTGCCGTACTCGTTCACGGCCTGTCGGTACTCGTCTTCCGTGATGACCTGCATGTGCTTAAGCGGCGTGTCGCCCGCGTCAGTCACGACGTAGTCCTGGAAGTAGATGACCTTCTCGAGGTCGGAGGTCTTCATGCCCAGCAGGTTGCCGAGGTGCGAGGGGATCGCCTTGAAGAACCAGATGTGGATGATCGGCGCGGCGAGGTTGATATGGCCCATGCGCTTGCGGCGGACGCGGGAGTGCGTGACCTTGACGCCGCAGCGGTCGCAGATGATGCCCTTGAACTTCGTGCCCTTGTACTTGCCGCAGGCGCACTCGTAGTCGCGCTCGGGGCCGAAGATGCGCTCGCAGAATAGGCCGTCCTTTTCCGGGCGGTAGGTTCGGTAGTTGATGGTCTCGGGCTTCTTGACTTCGCCGAAGGACCACGAACGGATGTCGTTCGGGGAGGCGAGGTTGATCTTCACCGAGGCGTAGTCGTTAACGCGGTCGTAGAGTTGTTCGCTCATAATTTGGATGCCTTAATCAAGCTGCTCCTGCGGCGGCAGGTACCAGCAGAATATTGTGGGTTTCGTCTTCGTCCTGAATCTCACGTTCTACAACTGCCAAGACGTTGTAGTAGTCATATCGTGGGACATTTGGCTGATCGGGGCGCACCGCGATATACCACCACTCGCCGTCTTGGCGAACTGTTCCGGGCACAACCTCGACTTTGTAGCCCGGAGGTTGATGCTGTGCGAGGCGCTGCTCGACAAGCGCAATGACTTCTTGCTCTGTCATATTGCCAACCCCCAAGCTATTAAGAAAAAACTGTGCATCGCGCATCGCGTTACGGATCTCCGGGTCGCCTAGCTGCACATTAGCGTGATAATCCGCGTCGATACGGGCGTCATAAAGCCTTTTGACTGCATCGCGAAGATCGTCACGGTCCTGCCTCGTCATATGCGTAAACAGTTTCTTCATTTCTTTGCCCAACTCGCGGTGAGGTGGGTGCTCATAACCGTATGAGAACGAGGTTTTCTTTTTCCTACACTCTGCCGTCACTGCTGAGAATGCCGAGTAGTAAAACCTGTTTGCACTCGCCCTGTGTTTCTTGAGTTTTTGCATGGCAGTTGCTGACTTCCATGCATCAGAACTCATTTTCGACCAAGACATCAATAGCCCCCTACAGGATCGAACCGATGCCGTCGATCTCGCTCTTTTCGAGCGTGATGTTCAGGCCCAGGCCCTTGACTTCGTTGCAGAGCACGTCGAAGGCGACGGGCATGCCGGCCTCGAGGGTGTTCTGGCCCTTGACCATGGACTCGTAGATCTTCGTGCGTCCCTCGACGTCGTCGGATTTCACGGTCAACAGTTCCTGGAGGATGTATGCCGCGCCGTAGGCTTCGAGCGCCCAGACTTCCATCTCGCCGAAGCGTTGGCCGCCGGTGCGTGCTTTACCGCCCAAGGGCTGCTGGGTGATGAGCGAGTACGGGCCGGTGGCTCGGGCGTGAATCTTGTCGTCGACCAGGTGGTGCAGCTTGATGATGTACATGAAGCCGACGGTGGTTTTCTGGTCGAAGCGTTCGCCGGTGCGTCCGTCGTAGAGGTGGACCTTGCCGCCGCGGGGCATCTTGGCGAGCAGTTCGCGGTCGCCGTGGGCGCCCTTGGTTTCTTCCATGCGCTGGTCGATGTAGGCGTTGGCCTCGTCGATGGCGTCGTGGATCTCGTCTTCGGTCGCGCCGTCGAACACGGGGGTCACGGCCTGGAAGCCGAGGACCTGCGCCGCCCAGCCGAGGTGAACCTCGAGGATCTGCCCGACGTTCATGCGCGAGGGCACGCCCAGCGGGTTGAGGAGCACGTCGACGGGCGTACCGTCTTCGAGGAAGGGCATATCTTCGATGGGCACGATTCGGGCGATGACGCCCTTGTTGCCGTGGCGGCCGGCCATCTTGTCGCCGACGGACAAGGGCCGCTTGGTCGCGAGGTAGACCTTGACCATCTCGAGGACGCCCGAGCTCAGCTCGTCGCCGCGCTTCATGTGGGCGAGGCGGCGCTGCTTCTCTTTCTCGATCGCGTCGATGCGGGGCCAGAACTGTTCGTAGAGCTCGGTCGCCTGTTCCTTGATGTCTTTGCCGCCCTTGATCCACTTGGGATTGAACGACTCGATCTGCTCGACGACGACCTCGGTGATGTCCGAGGCGGCGACCTTTTGACGGGTCGACGGGTCGACCATCTCGCTGCCGGTGAGCTCGTTGACCATCTCGACGAACTGGGTGAACAGCGCGACGCGCTTCTCGTCCATCTCGGCCTCGTACTCGCGCATCTCGCGGCGGAGGTCTTTCTTCTGCTCGTCGTTGAGGTGCATGCGTCGACTAAACCGCTTGGCGCC
>JBMYUK010000278.1:0-4339 GCA_049605275.1 Phycisphaeraceae bacterium | reverse complement strand
CTTTCGGATCCTCAACCAACTGCGCGGCCACTTCCCCCATACCCGCTCCATGCTGATGGATGAATCGACGCTACGCGATCACCTGTCACTGTGCGTCGAAGAACCCATAGCGACACGATATACCGACAAACTCGATGCTCTTGACGCAGAAGAACTGGCGGTCTACAGGCTACTCCTTGAAGACCATCTAGGAGAAAGCCTCCGGCTTGAGCAGGAACGCATCGGATTCAGTGCGGTCGAGCAATTGGTTCGCGAGCTCTATATCTGAGTCGTTTCCGCTCCGCCTCAATTTCAAACGCTGTATCCAGAATCTCTATAGCGTACAAAACTGGAATGCAGAATTGGTGTTTCATCAAGGCATCTCCGATCGGGTCTTGTAGCGGTTTTGTAGCGCTGGCCATAATCAAAGTGCTTTCAAAATATGAGAGTCGTTGCATGTTATCCCGTTGTAAACGCGTATAATTAGCATATACAAGCTGATTATGAGTTGTGAGGGTCCACGGCAGAGAATCCCACCCTCTCCGCTTTCTTCCCATTTGCCTGAATCCAGTAGGGCATCGAAAGGCTTATTGACGGCGTAACCAAGAGTTACGCCGTCTAGAGAAAAGTTCGAACAGACGATTTCGAGGATCTGACGCTTCGCGCCGTAATCGCTTCCAACCCACTTCTCTTCAAGGGTTTGCGAAAGTTCGAACGCTTTCTCCGCGATCTCGCCCTGCTCGGCACGACTGCGGTCCGCGATCTCGATCTTGACCTTGATCTCGTCTGACCGGTCACGCAGTTCGTCGCTTTTGCGCTTGAAGGTCTCGCTCTCGATCTCCTCGAGAAGCCTGAGGTTGACGAGCTGGTCCTGCTGATTGCGGACGAAAGCGAGTTGACGGTTGAGTTCTTCCAGCTGTTCGGCGTTGCCCCGTTGCCCTTCTTGAACACGGGCTCGGAGGGCTTGGAGGAACCAGTCCCGGATCTTGTCGTCGCCGATCCGGATCTGGCGGAACAGATCCAGCATCTGCTCATCGAGCTGCTGCTCATTGACACGGGTCGGTGGGTGGTCGGGTTTCTTGTGGTGGGTGCAGAAGTAGTAGATGTAGTCCTTTGGCCCCAGCTTGGTCTTCTTCGTCTTGCGTTCGCCGCTGACCGCCCTGCCACAGTGGGCACAGGTGATCAGGCCGCTACCAAAGACCAACTCGTGAGAGCGATAGACGATCCCGCGGAGCAGGCTCTGAGCCTTTTTGAAGGTAGCCCGGTCCACCAGCGGCTTGTGTGTGCCCGGCACTGACTCACCGCGGTGCGGGATCTCGCCGATGTACGACCGATTCTTCAGGATGCGGTGGACGGCCGATCGTGAGAACCTGCGTTGGGTGTCGGAGTAGATCACCCCCTCACGGTCGAGCTGTTCGACTAGCGAATCGATCGTGTGGCCATGGTTGACGTACAGGTCGAAGATCCGGCGTACCCGCGGCCCCTTCCGTGGGTCGATCTCAATTAGGCCTCGTCCATCGACGCGGACGTTGCGGTAGCCGTAGGGTGCCCGGTTGGGGAACAGGCCGTTCTGAACCCTCCGCTTGATGCCGTCCTGGATGTCAAGCGCCATCTGCTCGGTGTAGAAAGCCGCCATATTGGCCAGGGTGCGTCGCATCATCCGCCCTGCCGGGGTGTTCTCGGTGGGTTGGGTGATGTAGATGACTTCGAGCCCCCGCTCTTCTTCCAGGCGCTCTAGTTCGACGTAGTCGAAGAGATTGCGGGCGGCACGGTCGACCTTGAAGAACAGGACGCCATCGAGCTGATGGGCATGCTTGCGGGCGTAAGCCAGCATCGACTTGAATGTCTTGCGCTCCTTGGTCTTACTCGCGGTCTCGGCGATCCGGAACAGCTCGACGACTTCGCCGCCGTGGCGTTGAGCCCACTGGGTCAGGGCCTGTTCCTGGACATCGAGTGAGAATCCCTCGCGTTCCTGCTCGCGGCTGGAGACACGGGCCAGCGCGATGTATTGCTTGTTCGGGGCGGGCTGATCGGAGGCGACGTGAGCGCTTCCGTTACGTTGACTTGCGTGCTTGGGCTTTTTCGCGGGCATGGTCGGCTTCCAGGAGATCAAGTAATCGGCCGACGTTCACCAGCATTTCGATCGCGTCCTGTTCCGTCAGCGGCTCATCGTAGTACGGCTGCCAGGTCTGGATCGTGTCGGCAATCAGGGCGTCGGTAATCCAGCCGGGCGCACATACCCCTGCCGCATCGGGTAGTGGACCGGGGGGTGTCGCGTTGTGTCGGCTTTGTGACATCGTAGCGCAATGAAGTGCCGGGCGCAACGATCCCGTCGCGTTCGCAGAGAATGCCTGGCGATCGGTGCGGGAATGGTGGTTTCAAGCGGCCTGACGCTGTTTCCTGCGTTAGACCGTACTCAGCCGGATCTCTACAGCGGGGTTTGCGAGTTCCAGGTCCTCGGCGTTGTCGTAGGCACAGACACCATCATTGTCGAAGACGACCAATGACCCATCCTCCCGTGTCACGACCAGCAGCCAGATCCCCGGGTAGGGCTGCCACGGCAGCCCGCCATAAATCGTCGCAAGCGCGTTGGCCTGGCGCTCATTCAGCGTTGTGCTCATGTTTCAATCCGGGATGTGCTCTTTCGTAGCTGATCACTCGTCATCTGAATCTCCGTGATTGGAAGTATTGTCACATGAACGACAAAGGTCATGGTCCATCGGTTTGATTAGCGCGGTACCGCATCGTCTGCAAAACAACATCCGCGAGTAGAGAACGAAGTTATTCTCGATTGCCCTTGACCATGTCCGACCAGTCGATGTTGTCGCACGCTTGCCGGTAGATACTAGTAGGGGGTTGGACATCAGTGGTTCGATGGTGTTACTTCACACCGATAGCGGCCGCGTTGATCGTTTTGTTGCAGCAGCTCGTTCGGTTTCTCGTTGTGTCTTGCCGCGCACGGGGCACTGGCCGTCGCAGAACTCCGCAATCGCCGGATCCTCGCAGCCGTATCCGCTGTAGCGTCCGCTGTAGCCGGCGTGTGTCTGCTGGGCGATCTCCTCGGGGGTGACAATGCGCTTGCCGCCGGCAGGCAAGCACATCGTGTTGTTAGCCGGCGAGCAGGAGTATCGCGCGGAGCAAGGCCTGCCCATGCTCGCGCGGACGCTCTCTCGGCATCACGGATTCGATTGCACGGTCATTTTCTTGACGAACGAGGAGGGGCTGGTCGATCCAACCGGGCCCTCGCCGGTGAAGGAAGACGGCGTTTACAACATCGTGCCGGGGATGGAGCACCTCGCCAAGGCCGACGCGTTCATCTGGATGTCGCGCTTCCTCAAACTCACCGATGAGGACAGCCAGCACCTCTACGACTACTTCGATTCGGGCAAGCCCATCGTCGCGCTGCGGACCGCGAACCACGGGCTGCGCGGCGGTATGCCTTACGTCGTTGACGGCAAGAACGTGTCACTGCGTGAACTGCTCGGGGGCGCGTTTATCAAGCACCACGGCGGCTGGAAGCGAGAGGCGACCAGCGGGTATCCCGTCGAGGCCAACAAGGACCATCCGATCCTTAGGGGTGTCGAAGACGTGTGGGGGACGACCGACGTTTATCGTTGCCATAAAGAGGACACGGTCCCGGCCGACTGCACGCCACTTTTGATGGGCCAGCCTATGAAAACGCTCGATCGCGATGCGCCGCCGAACACGAAAAAGATCCCGCTGCCGATCGCTTGGACCAAGACGTGGACGGGCAACCTCGGCAAGCCCTCGCCGATCCTGCATTTCACGATGGGCTCGGCCAAGGACTTCGAAAACGAAGGCGTCCGCCGTGTCATCGTCAACGGCGTCTACTGGGGACTGGGCATGGCTGATTTAATTGAGCCCGACAGCAATATGTCCATCGTCGGCGACTACGAGCCGCTCAAAGACGGGTTTAACTACGAAAAACTCGGCGTGTACCCCCGGCCGGCGAGCGACTTTCGCTGAGTATCGCGCCTACTCCATCGCGGACTTGATGGCTTTGACTACTTCTTCGGCCAAACGCTTAGAGCCCTCGCGGGTGTAATGCACGTTTCGCGGCTGCTGGATTTCTGCTTCGTTTTCTTTCGCGAAAGTATAGAGATCGTGGGTCGCGATGCTGTGCTCCTCCATGACGCGGGCCGCGGCGGCGTTGTAGCGCACGGCGTCACCGGGCACGCGCCCCTTTGCGCCTTCGGGTACGGGGGTCGTATTGCGCCAGATAAGCGTGGCGCCGGTCTGCTTGAGTTGCTTGACCAACTTGTCGAGGTTTTCCTGGTATTGCTCGATCGCGACCTGCTGCTTGCCTTGGTCGACCGGGACGAGTTTGCCTTTCTCGTCC
>JBMYUK010000277.1:0-4350 GCA_049605275.1 Phycisphaeraceae bacterium | reverse complement strand
CACTCCAGCCGAGTACACAGTCAGTCGATTTTCTGCCGACCCTGAATAGCGTCGGCGAGGACGGCTTTGTTGGCGAATTCGAGCTGGGAGCCGGTGGGGAGGCCTCGGGCGAGGCGGGTGGTTTTGACGTTTCGTTTCTTGGCTTCTTCGGCGATGAAGAGGGCGGTGCCGTCGCCTTCGAGGGTGGGGTTGGTGCCGAGGATGACTTCGGCGATCGTGTCGTTTGAGTCTGATTTGTCTTGTCGCGGGGTTTTGATGCGCTCGAGCAGGCCGGCGATGTTGAGTTCGCCCACGCCCATCGCTTCCATCGGCGACAGCCGACCCATCAGCACGTGGTATCGGCCTCTGTACGCCCCGGCCTGCTCGATGGCGACGATGTCGCTGGGCTGTTCGACGACGAGCAGCGTGGCGGCGTCGCGCTTGGGATCGGCACAGATCGGGCACGGGTCCGTCTCGGTGACGTGGCCGCAGATCGAACAGACCTTGAGGTTCGTGCGAAAGCGGGTGAGGACGTGGCCGAGGGCAACCGCGTCGTCCGCGGGCCGGCGCAGCAGGTGAAACGCGATGCGTTCGGCCGAGCGTCGCCCGATGCCGGGCAGCTTTTCCAGTTCGTCGAGGAGGTTGTCGTAGGCGGAGTTAGAAGACAATTTCGAATCTCGTATTTCTGATCTCGAATCTGTGACGGATTCGTGCTTCTAGAGTAGCTTATGGCCTTGAGATTATCGATTCGAGATCAGAGATCAGAGATCAAAGATCCCCATGAACCCCGACGACCACGTCTGCCTCTGTTTCCACGTCAGCCAGCGCAAGGTGGTGAACTACTGCAAGCGCGAGAAGCCGAAGGTGGCGAGCCTGATCAGCGAGTGCTTGTCAGCGGGGACGGGCTGCGGCTGGTGCGTGCCGTTCTTAAAGTCGCTGCATCAGCAAGCGATCGACGGCGTCGAGAACCCGGACCTGCCGCACAGCCCGGAGGAGTACGCGAAGAGGCGGGCGGCGTTCCGGGAGACGGGTGAACGAGAGGCGTGAAGCACAAGATTGTCGAGTTCCTGGTTGCTTTAGCCATCTGTGTGTTGATTGGGATGCTCATCGCGTTTTTTATCCTGTGAGAGCAATCCGCTGCGGCGCGATATGATCTGGTGGATGAAACCTTCCACGCTGATTATCCGTACCGCTGGCACGAATTGTGATGCCGAACTGGCCTACGCCTTTGATCAGGCCGGGGCGTTGACAGAGACGATCCATATCGGCCGACTGATCGAACAGCCTGACCTGATCGGCGGGTTTGATCTGATTGGGTTTCCGGGGGGATTCAGCTACGGCGACGACATCGCGGCGGGGCGGATCCTCGCGAATCGGTTGAAGCATCGCTTGCTTGATCCGCTGCAGAACGCGGCCAAACGCGGCGTGCCGATGATCGGGATCTGCAACGGTTTTCAGGTCTTGGTCAAACTCGGGCTCTTGCCGTTTCCCGATCGAACGGCGCAGGTCTGCACGCTGGCCGACAACGCCTCGGGCCGGTTTACGTGCAAGTGGGGTCCGGTCGTTGCGGATGCCTCTTCGAGGTGTATCTGGACCCAAGGCCTGGGCAACTTTGACTTGCCCATCGCGCACGGCGAGGGTCGATTCACCGGCCCGGCGGAATTGATCGACCAACTTAAAGCCGAAGGCCAGGTCGCGCTGCGATACGCCGACGGCGCCAACCCTAATGGTTCGGAAGCCGACATCGCCGGTATCTGCGACCCGTCCGGCGTGATCCTCGGCCTCATGCCTCACCCCGAGCGCTGCGTCACCCCCACCCAGCACCCGCAATGGACGCGGCAAGGAGAGGATTTCCTAAGTAAGACGATGCCGGGCCTCAAGTTCTTCCAGAACGCGGTCAGTTACGTCAAAGAGCGGGCAACGGCGAGAGTGTAGATCGCGCTCTGCGGTATACGCCGATGCCTGAATTTGCTACACTATTCGGCTCGCTCCAGCGGACGGTCTGCTGGAGATTCGCACCAGGCGGCCCACCCTTTGGCCGCGACCCGTTGTGCCTGGCGTGTGCCAGGGCGGGTAAGCGTCACGAAAGGACACCCCTCTCTTATGGTCAATAAGACCCTCATCGCAGAACTCTCGATCGAAGATCTGGAAGCCGAGTCGATGCTCGAAGCGGCGTTCGGCACCGCCGTCGCGGGCGGCGACATGGAAGAGCTGCTGCAGGAGAACATCGCTGACTTTTCCAGCGGCTCGATCCTCACCGGCAAGATCATCGGCAAGGCGGGCGACGACTTTCTCGTCGACGTCGGGCTGAAGTCCGAAGGCATCCTCGACAAGAACGAGTTCGATAACCCGGCCGACGTCGAGATCGGCGACTCGGTCGACGTGCTGCTCGAAACCGTCGAAGGGGAGAGCGGCATGGTCGCGATCTCCAAGCGCAAGGCCGACCGCATCCGCGGCTGGGAAAAACTCATCGCCGAGAAGGGCGAAGGCGACTCGATCGACGGCAAGGTCATGCGGAAGATCAAGGGCGGGCTGCTCGTCGATATCGGCGTGCCCGTCTTCCTGCCCGCGTCGCAGGTCGACATCCGCCGACCTCCGGACATCGGCATCTACATCGGCAAGACGATCGAGGCTCAGATCCTCAAGATCGACACCGAGCGGCGCAACATCGTCATCTCCCGACGCAAGCTCATCGAGGACCGCCGCGCGATCATGCGTAAGCAGCTGCTCGAGAAGATCAGCGTCGGCGACATCGTCGAGGGCACGGTCAAGAACATCGCCGACTTCGGCGCATTCGTCGACCTCGGCGGGATCGACGGCCTGTTGCACATCACCGACATGTCGTGGGGCCGGGTCAACCACCCCAGCGACGTCGTGAAGATCGACGACAAGATCGAAGTCAAGATCCTCAACATCGACTTCGAGAAAGAGAAGATCGCGCTGGGTCTGAAGCAGAAAGACTCCTCGCCGTGGGAGGACATCGAGGCGAAGTACCCCTCGAACACCCGCGTCACGGGTACGGTCACGAACATCATGTCCTACGGGGCGTTCGTCAAGCTCGAAGACGGCGTCGAAGGCCTGGTCCACATCTCCGAGATGTCCTGGACCAAGCGGATCAACCACCCGTCCGAGGTCGTGTCGATCGGCGAAGAGGTCGACGTCGTGGTGCTCGAGATCGACCAGAACAAGCAGGAGATCAGCCTCGGCATGAAGCAGACCGAGGTCAATCCCTGGGAACTCGTGGCCGAGAAGTACCCGCCCGGCACGATCGTCGAGGGCAAGGTGCGAAACCTCGCCAGCTACGGCGCGTTCGTCGAGATCGAGCCCGGTATCGATGGCCTGCTTCACGTCTCCGACCTGTCGTGGACCAAGAAGATCAGCCACCCCAACGAGATGCTCAAAAAGGGCGACGACGCCCGCTGCGTCGTCCTCGAAGTCGATCAGCAGAAGCAGCGCGTCGCGCTCGGTCTCAAGCAACTCGAAGAGGACCCGTGGGACAACGCGATCCCCGATGCGTACCAGCCCGGCATGATCGTGCACGGCAAGGTCACCAAGATCACCAACTTCGGCGTCTTCGTCGAACTGGAAGACGATCTCGAAGGCCTCCTGCACATCTCCGAACTGGCGGATCACAAGGTCGAAAACCCCCAGGACGTCGTGCAGCAGAACCAGGAGGTCGAGGTCAAGATCCTCCGCGTCGACCTGGACGACCGCAAGATCGGACTGTCGCTCAAGCGCGCTCAGTGGACTTCCGACCAGGAAGCCGCGGCCGAGCGCACCGAAGGCAAGGCCGGCGGCGGACAAGGCGGCGGCATGGGCGGGCTTGGCGAAGGCCACGACCACCTGGGCACGGACAAGATCACCTTCGGCGGCGGCGACTGAGCCGTATCGAAAACGATCGACGACCGACAACACTCACAGCCCCCGTCGCGAGACGGGGGTTTTTCATGGCGCGGGGCGGCCGACCGCTTCGATCAACCGCCCGAGATCGTCGTCGGTCAGATCGGCGCGCAGCGACAAGCGGACTCGGCTCTGCCCCGGCGCGACGGTCGGCGGGCGGATGGCCGGGGCGAAGATATCCGCATCCCGCAGCGTCTGTTGCAGGGACAACGCGGCGCGCTCGCTCCCGACGATCAGCGGAACGATCGGCGTTTGGTGTAGACGATCGCTTATTGCCCAGCCGCGCTGACGCAGGCCGTCGCACAGTTTGCGTGATAGCGCGGCCAGCCGCTCGCGCCGCTCGGGCTCGTCTCGGATCGCGTCGATCGCCGCGCGGTCCTCGGCGGAGATCTGTGCCTCGCTCTCCGGCAGCGCCACACCCGACGGGGTTTCGACGAGGCACCCGAGCGCAACGAGGTGATCCAGAGTCGC
>JBMYUK010000276.1:0-4376 GCA_049605275.1 Phycisphaeraceae bacterium | reverse complement strand
CCGATGGTGCGGTCAGCCGAGCGACGCAGCCGACGCGGCTGATGAACTTGGAAATAAAAGCAGACATCCGGCATCGCAGCGGCCCTCGAACAACGCGGGCATTGTGACCGGTTCGCGCGCGACAGGCAAGCTCACGACACGGCGACCGCGGGCTCGACCGACGCCTCGCGCTTGCGCGCATCGATCGCCGCCTCGACCGCCTCTTGATGCTCGGCCACGCCGATGATGATCCGTGCGCCGCGGCGGAACGTCACGTACGAATAGAACCACTGCACCAGCACGACCACCTTGTTGCGAAACCCCACGAGCAGCAAGAGGTGCACCGCCAGCCACGCGAGCCAGGCTAAGAGGCCGCTGAAGTGCAACGGGCCGATGTCGGCGATCGCGTGCTTGCGCCCGATGGTCGCCATCGTGCCTTTGTCGAGATACGTAAACGCCGGGCGCTTGTTCGGCTCGACCGGGCCGTTCTTGATCTCCTGACCGATCTGCTTCGCAACCCGCTTGCCCATCTGCATCGCCGCGGGCGCGAGACCCGGGGCCTTGCTCCCGTCCGGCAGCGTGACGTCGGCCACGTCGCCGATGACAAACGCCTCGGGGTGGCCGGGGATGCTCAGGTCCGGTCCGACCACCACGCGACCGCCCGCGCCCAACTCCACCCCCAGGGTCTTCGTCAGCGCCGGCGCCTGAATCCCGCCGCCCCATAAGACGTTGTGCGTGCCGATCCGCTCGCCGTTATTCAGCGTGACGCCCTCGGCGTCGATGTCCTGCACACGGGTGTTAAGCAAGACTTCGACGCCGATGCCTTCAAGCTGCCGCTTCGCGCTCGCCGAGAGTTTTTCCGGAAACGCTTCGAGCAACCGATCGCCGCCGTCGACGAGCACGATCCGCGCCTCGGCCGGATTGATCCGTCGAAAGTCCTTCTTGAAAACAACCCGCGACAGCTCGGCCATCGAGCCCGCGAGTTCCACACCCGTCGCGCCGCCGCCCACCACCACGATCGTCGTCAGCTTCGCACGCTCCTCAGGGTCGTCGATCGTCTCGGCCAACTCGAACGAGGTCAGCACCGTCCGCCGGACACGCATCGCGTCTTCGAGCGACTTGATCCCCGGCGCGTGCTCCGCCCAGTGGTCGTTGCCGAAATAGCTCGTCCGCCCCCCGACCGCGAGCACCAGATAGTCGTAGCCGACTGTGCCCGCGAGTTCGAGCTCGACTCGCTTCGCCGACAGATCGATCGACTCGACCGTGTCCATCACCGTCGCGACGTCCGGCTTCTTACGGAAGATCGAGCGGATCGGCTCGGCGATCTCCGGCGCCGACAGGCCCGCCATCGCGACCTGATAGAGCAGCGGCTGAAAGAGGTGGTGGTTCTGCCGATCGACGACCGTGATCGTCGCGTCGCCGCGGAACGCCTTCGCGAACGCAAGCCCGCCGAACCCGCACCCCACCACAAGGATGTGCGGCCGGCGGGGTTCGCTCGTCACAGGATGGATCTCGGTCGTCATGCCAACACGATAGGCGGGCGCGGCCGCGCGATCTAGTCCGGCCGACGAAAGCGAGCCAGCGTCGGGGTATACTGCCGCGTCCGATACCGATCGATCGCCATGACCACGACCGCCAAACCAAGCAGCTCCGACATCCGCCGCCAGTTCATCGACTTCTTCGTCGAAAAGGCCGGCCACACCGAGGTCCCGTCCTCGCCCGTCGTCCCGCACGACGACCCGACCCTGCTCTTCGCCAACGCAGGCATGAACCAGTTCAAGCCCTACTTCCTGGGCACGGAAAAGCCCCCTGCGAACATCGGTACGCGCGCCGTCGACACGCAAAAATGCATCCGCGCCGGCGGCAAGCACAACGACCTCGACGACGTCGGCAAGGACACCTACCACCACACCTTCTTCGAGATGCTCGGCAACTGGTCCTTCGGCGACTACTTCAAAAAAGAAGCCATCGCCTGGGCCTGGGAACTACTCACCGAGGTCTGGGGCATCGATCCCGAGCGCCTGCACGCGACCTACTTCGAAGGCGACGACAGCGAAGGCCTCGAACCCGACCTCGAAGCCAAAGAACTCTGGCTGCAGTATCTCCCAGCCGAACGCGTCCACCCCGGCAATAAGAAAGACAACTTCTGGGAGATGGGCGACACCGGGCCGTGCGGCCCCTGCTCAGAACTGCACTACGATCGCAGCCCCCGGAAAGATGGTGCCGCGCTGGTGAACGCCGATGCGCAGGACACCGTCGTCGAGATCTGGAACCTCGTCTTCATCCAGTACAACCGCCAGCAGTCCGGCGAGCTGATCCCGCTGCCCGCGAAGCACGTCGACACCGGCATGGGCTTTGAGCGCATCGTTCGCGTGCTGCAGGGCGTCGACAGCAACTACGACACGGACGTATTCGGGCCGATCTTCGACGCGATCCAGAAGGTCACAGGCGCTCGGGACTACATTCCGGGCGCGAGCGAAGAACAACTCGACGACCCGATCAACATCGCCTACCGCGTGATCGCCGACCACATCCGCACGCTGACGTTCGCGCTCAGCGACGGGGCACACTGCACCAACGAAGGCCGCGGCTACGTGCTGCGGTCAATCCTGCGTCGCGCAGTGCGCTACGGCAAACAGACGCTTAATGTCGAAGAACCGTTCTTTTACAAACTCGTACCCGCCGTCGTCGAACATTTCGGAAACGTCTTCCCGGAGATCAAAACCAAACAGGCCGATGTTGAAGTAGAACTCAAGGAAGAAGAAGAGAGCTTCCGCAAGACGTTAGATCGAGGCATAGGCCTTTTCGAAGATGTACTGAGCGGTGTAGCGGGAGACGCGAAGCGTCCCGTGTTCCCCGGCGAGGAAGCCTTCAAACTCCACGACACCTACGGCTTTCCGATCGGCCTGACCCAACTCATGGCCGAGGAGCGCGGCTTGACCGTTGACCTCGACGGCTTCGAGCGTGAGATGGAAGCGGCGCGCGAGCGCAGCCGAGGCGAGGGCGGCGGGGCGGATGCCAAGCAGTCGCTGCTCGAGCTCGTGCAGAAGGGCCTGGACGCCGGGTGGTTTGCCGAGTCGAAGTTCGTCGGCTACGACACGACCGAGATGCCTGAGCAGCCGAACGTGCTCAACGTTTTCAAGATAGTCGGCGAGCTTTACGAATCGACGCTCGAGGCGGACCGGGGCGATCGCGTTGCGCTCGTGTTCGAGACCACGCCCTTCTACGCCGAGGCGGGCGGACAGGTCGGGGACACCGGCGAGGTCATGATCCGTCACAGCACCAGCCCGACCGGCGGCGAGATCACCAAGGTCTGCGTGCGCGACTGCATCAAGATCGGCGGCGTGCACCTGCACCTCGGCACGGTCGAAGAGGGCCGGCTCGAAGTTCATGCCGCCAACCCGCAAGTCAGCGCCTCGCTGCACGTGGACGCCGACCGCCGAGCAGCGATCACCGCGAACCACACGATGACGCACGTGATGAACCGCGCCCTGCGCGACCTGGTCAACCAGGACGCGATGCAGAAGGGCTCGCTCGTTGACGATGAGAAGACCCGCTTCGACTTTAGCCACGGCAGCGCGCTGACGGCCGAGGAGATCGCGGCCGTCGAAGCCCAAGTCAACGACGATATCGCGGCGGATCTCGAGGTCTTCGCCGATCACGCGCCCCAGCAAGAGGCGCTTGAGATCAACGGCCTGCGCGCGGTCTTCGGCGAGAAGTACCCGGCGATGGTCCGCGTCGTATCCGTCGGTGCGCCGGTCCACGACCTCCTCGCCGCGCCCGACAGCGACAAGTGGTCGAACCTGTCGATCGAATTCTGCGGCGGCACGCATCTGCACAAAACCGGCATTGCTAAGGGCTTTGTCATCATCGGGCAGGACGCGGTGAGCAAGGGCGTTCGTCGACTGACCGCGATCACCGGCAAGCGTGCGCACGAAGCGACGGCACAGGCCGAGGCCTTGCTGCACCGCGCCGAGTCGCTGACCCAGGCCGAGCCGACGATACTCGCGCAGGAGATCGAGGCGATCACCAAGGCGGCGGCGGATCAGCAGACGCCGTTGGTCTTGCGTGGGAAGATTCAATCCGCTCTCGCCGTGCTGAGCGAGACACTCAAGCGGCATCAGAAAGAAATGGAAAGCGAGCAGGGCGAGGCGGTCGTCGAGGTCGCTCGCGCGATCGCCGAGTCCGCCGACGATTCGATCATCTGTGCGAAGGTCGACGGCGCCGACGCGAAATCGCTCCGCACCGCGATGGACGTGATCCGATCGAAGAAGCCGAGCGCGGCGATGATGCTTGCGGCCAATAGCGGCGAGGGCAAGGTTGCGCTGCTCGCCTCGGTGCCAAAAGATGTGATCGCGAAAGGCCTCAAGGCCGGCGATTGGGTCAAGCACACCGCC
>JBMYUK010000275.1:0-4413 GCA_049605275.1 Phycisphaeraceae bacterium | reverse complement strand
TCCCTTTGCCGCGGTCCTGTACCCGACCCAGTTCACCGATCTTCAGGAGTCCCTGCGGTCGGAGGGCGGCGCGGTTCAGTTCCACGCCCCCACCGCCGAAATGCTGATGGCCAAGGGTCCCGGCTTCAAGGGCTCCTACATGGGCGTCGACATCTACGCTAGCGATTCGGTCGTGACCGCCAACACGGGCGCTGACTCTGCCGGCGCGATGTTCGGACTCGGTGCGGTTGCTTACGCGGAGGCTTCGGCAGCCGCGGCCATGCCCGGAAGCATCCCCGCTCCCGCGCAGAGCCCCGTCTACGCCGAGTTCGAGCGCGTTGCCGATCCGGGTCTGTCCCGCGTCATCGGCCACGCCTTTAACGCGGTGGCGATTGCCGAAGACGCCCGCGGCGTCTCGATCATCACGGATCGATAGCAAGATGGCGGTTCACGGTTACATCAGCCTCCGTGAATCCTCTTCCCTGGCCTTCGGAGATGCGGTTACCGCCGCTCTCCGTTGGTCAAGGGAGGAGCCGCCTCACGTCTCCGGCGAGCGCGTCGAAGGCGGTTGGCTGATAAGCTTTCACAAGAGCGCGAAAGAGGCAAAGGCCGGCAAGGCCGCAACCTCCGTTTGGCGCGTAACTCCAAACAAAGTCAGAAGAGGGTAGGAACTCCATGGCACAGGTTCTCGGCAAGCGAGTCACACAAGAGGAGCGGCACGACGCCGTGAAGCTCCCGCGGCGCACAAAGAAGGAGCCGCGTTTCCTTTTCAAGCACCATCCTTATCGCTGGATGTTCGTAGGGGGCGAGTGGCTGCCGCTGCTCGGCAAGCTCCGCATTGATCCCGGCGTCGGTGGTGTGACCCAAGGCGGCGGAATTGATCTTGCGGTTGCCGGAAACATGCGCCGCAACTGGACCGTGATCCAGCCCTCCGATCCTCGCCTGGGCGAGTACAAGGATTATCAGGTGGCCATGCCGCACGAGGCCGGCGGACACAGCTATATCGACCCCTTTCAGAAGGTAAGCGTCGAGGCTGGCCGCATGTTTGTCGAGGAGGGCGGCGAGGATTACTACAAGTTCCTGCGGCACCTCGTGACCAGCGGGATCGTCCCGCCCATGACGGACAACATCAAGAAGCTCAAGATGCGCGAGGTCGAGAAGAAGATCGAACGCTTGCAGGGCGCGGTCGCTATCAACCCGGCCAATCAAATCGCAGCGGGCCGACTTGCCCGAGCGGAGCAGCTTCTAGCCGACATGCAGGGCAAGGCAAAGAAAGCCCCGCGCAAGCGAAAGGTGGCCACCGATGTCGAGTGAGAAGCAGTCGGATCGGGACGCCGTCGAGCGGATGGCGAAGCGGCTCAAGGAGCAGAGCCGGGGAACAATGACTTACGGGCAAGCCAAGGAGCAGGCCCGCCAGGCAGCACGTTATGTTGTAGACGGGAAGAAGCGGCAGAGATAACCCGCGATACCCGTCATTAACTAGAGCCCTGAGAGGGGCCTCCATAGGAGTCTAGGAAATGGCAAAGGGAACTAAGGTCCTAAATAGGGTCCTCAAGGTCAATGACATTGAGGAATTGTTCATCACCGTGAGCGATGCAGCGCCACTAGATGACGACATTGATGATAGCGAGATTTCGCTTTACCTCGACGCCGGCGACGGAAACAAGCTCAAGATCAAGGGCCGCATCGGCGAGACTGTTTACACCTACGTCCTGACGCCGGTCTAATGTCGATTTACCGCTCAGCTCAGCAAACGCTCAGCACTAGCTACGGATCGGCCATTACGATCGACAGCGGTGCTAGTGCGATCTCGGTAACGCTCGACGACTCGTCGATCGGCTTCACGGTCAAGATCAACGACGTAAACGAGGAGGACGTTCCGGCGGGTTCCTCGTGGCAGTTGCAGCCACCGCGACCGGGGATCGGCGACGAACTTCCAATCAAGATCAAGGCCGCATCGGGAACGCCGAAGGCCTCTGTTGTCTGGTTTAAGTAATGCCGATCGGTGGTCGCATTGCTGGGGGCGGCGGGGCTGCGGCCCCTGCCGTCGCCTGGGAAGAGGAAGTCAACGCTGACTTCACTTCTCTTTCTACCCAGCAGTTCGCCCACGACGATACGTTTACGCTCGGCGGTGCGACTTGGCTCGTAGAGGAGCACGACGGCACCGACACGCGGGGCATTGTTGAGGCTGTCTCCGGCTCGGGGATCAAGATCACCCCGACCGGCGGCGGCTCCAACATCTACACGCAACTAAACCTCCCGCTCGTGAGCACTAAGCTTGCGGACGCTTGCACCTCGTTTAGTGACGAAGACCTGATTTGCGTGCAGTGTTTTTTCGATCAAGACGTCACGCCGGCGGCTGACTTCGACGGGTTTGGCGGCGTGATCTACGAGCCGGCAGCGACCGGGGAGCTTGACGACGTGACGGGCTGGTTCGTCTACGACAAATTCTACAAGTTTGGGAATCAGGTCTGGAAGATTGGCAGCGGCCCGTCCCAGGGAGTCGAAACAAACGAAACCGGATCAGACCCGACCACAATCGAAATGATTTATTCGATGTGGTCTAACTACGGAACTGGGGCGCACAGCTCCAGCGCAAGCGAGTCTCCCGACCCGTTTGCGACAACCTCGGACCTAGGTTACGTCACGACCTACACGAGTTCAGCGATTGGGCGTCCGGGCACTTTCACGGCACCGACTCGCGAGATTACGGCGGCTAAGGTCCGGGCCGGATTCGGCGCGTTTAAGGTCACCGGCTCCACGGGCTTCTACGTTTACCTAAAGCGGATCCGCATTCTTCGCGCTGCGGGTGCTGCGGGAGGATTGGGCTAATGCCGATCGGCGGAAGAATCATCGGAGGCGGCGGCGGCGCTGCTCCAGCGGCAGAGCTTTGGGAGGTCCTTTACGATGTCGACCTCACCGACGCCGACAACTACGACTTTACGGGCTCGCTTAACACCAACGAATCGGTAGAGATCGACGGGGTGACGTGGACCGCAAAGAATGGCGCGGACAGCGTCTATTGTGACGATTTCATCGTCGTAGACGGCACCGGCCTACAGGTCCAGTTTGGGACAAGCAACAACGCCTCCCAACAGTCGACCTCAACGCAGACGAGCCCAAGGATCCAGACCAATATCTCTAACTTCTTTCCGGTCGCTAATCCTCTGTCCTACAAGGACACAGTTGCGATTCAGGTGCTGACCTCTAGCGCCTCGCTGTCTCAAGACTGGCAAGCCTACGGAGTTACAATCTCCGACGGGGCGGCGTCGACGACCAAGTGGATCTGCAACCGTGTGCTTTACTACAGCGATTTCACCGGCACCTACAAAGTCGCCACCGATTGTGAGATGGGCGACGCGGCCCGTTACAGCCTCTCGCGCGCAGGAGTCCAAAACGAGCCAGGATTTCACGAGATCGTTTGGTATGCGGCCTCTTCTGGCTTTGCCATTGGAGCCGATGCTAGTGCTGAGGTTAAAGACCCCTTGACCAGCACCCAGACCCAAATTTTTGGGTTAATGGACTACGGCACGTCAACCGACCCGTCTGCGACTCCCAACCTCGACATCACGACGGGCAACGCGACGGTCATGCTCACCGCACTCTACAACGACCAGGGAGGCGATAAGCCGGCATGGAATGCGACCTTTACACGGATCAGGGTGCTGCGGAGGAAGAACTAGATGACGACCGTCGACACTACCTACCGAATCCACGCTCCCTACCCCGAGTGGCTCGTCCGCGGCCAGGCGAATGAGCTTGAGGCCCGCATCTATGATGCAAGCGGGGACTTGACCGCACCGGCCTCGGGTACCGTCTCGGTCTTTGACGATTCCAACGTGAAGATCGTAGACGCTGCCGCGGTGGTGGTCGCGGGCTCGGTGGCTACCTACACAGTCGCAGCCGATGACCTGCCCGACTCGCTGGACATCGGCGACGGTTGGCGGATTGAGTGGGATCTCGTCTTCGGTTCCAACCCCTCGCAGAAGTTCGTTCGGGCAGCCTCGCTTGTGCGCTCTTTCCTCTACCCAACGGTGGTGACTGCCGACCTCCAAGCGCGGCACCAGAATCTGTCCCGGCTGATCGCGACCGGCAACGACGCGGACGACTTTGTCACAACCGCTTGGGAAGTGATCGTCCGAATGCTGCTCAAGGCTGGCCGGCTGCCGTGGCTGGTCCTCTCGCCCTACGCGCTCCACGACTCGCTCGTGTTTAAATCGCTCGAACTGATCTTCCGCGACGGCCACGCGGCTGCGGGTGACGGCAAGTATTCGGAGCTTGCTGATTACTACTCCGAGGCGTTCGCTACCGAGTGGAGCACGATCAGTTTCGACTATGACTTTAACGAAGATGGCCAGATCGACAGCGACGAAAAGGCCGGGACCGAGCCCGTGATCTACACCGGCGGGCCGGGCGTCGAGACAAGCAGGGGAG
>JBMYUK010000274.1:0-4416 GCA_049605275.1 Phycisphaeraceae bacterium | reverse complement strand
CAGAAGCAACCGCTCGGAGATGATCGGGCTCTTCCTCGCGACGCTCGAGCTGGTTCGGCAGCGGCTGGTGCGCGTGCTGCAGGACGAGACGACCAAAGCCGCGGCGCCGGGCGCGAACGTCCGCCTGGTGCTGGTGCCCGAAGCCGAGCGCGCGACGCCGGCGGACGACGACGAGGCCGCGGCGATTAGCGGTGATGCGGGCGACGGCGAAGGGTCATCGGATTACGATTGGCCGGACGAGGAGAGTCGTTTGCGTTTCGAGCGTCGCGAGCGGCTGCGCGCGACGCTTGCAGCGAAGGCCGAGGCGGAAGAGCGCGGCGAACCGTTCGACGTTAAGGCGTACAAGAAACGGCTAGCCGAGGAGCGGGGCGGGGAACTGGACGAACTCGACGAAGAGGAGCTCGCGATCGAGGCGGACGACGAGGACAACGAGGACGACTTGAACCACGCCGACGACGAATAGACGATTGACCCATCAGCGTGTTTGCGCCCGCCGGCGAAGGCGGGGATACCGGGTTTCAGACTGACGTATGACCGACGAACCCGGGCCTTGCGGCTCGGCGCGAACACCAAATATTGCATGACTTGCAGATCGAGTGACCTTATGACCGCGACCGACACGACGACCGCACCGGACCTGACGAACAACCCGCTGATGCAACGCGCGGGGTTGCCCGCTTTCGATCGCATTGAGGCCGAGCACGTGGTGCCGGGCGTCGAGGCGAGTCTGTCGGAGGTCGCCGAGGCGTTCGCGTCGTTGGAGGCGAGCGCGTCTCCGACGTGGGACGGGCTGATCGTGCCGATGGAGTCGATCGACCGTGTGTTCGAGTACTGCTGGGGTCCGATCGGTCACCTGATGTCGGTGCGCGATTCCGAAGCGTTACGCGAGGCGTACATGGCGGTGCAGCCGAAGGTCGTGCAGCTGGGCTTGAAGATGAGTCAGAGCCGAGCGATCTACGAGGCGCTGGTCGCGCTGCGGGACGGCGACGCTTGGCCGACGCTCGACGGCGCGCAGCAGCGGATCGTCGAGACGAAGATCAAGCACATGGAACTCGGCGGCGTCGCGCTCGAAGGCGAAGCGAAGGCACGCTACCAGGCGATCGCCGAGCGCCTCTCGGCCATCTCCACCGAATTCTCGAATCACGTGCTCGACGCGACCAAGGCCTTCGAACTCATCCTCACCGACCCCAAAGACGCCGAGGGCTTCACCACCACGCTCAAAGCCATGGCCAGCGGTTCCTACAACGACGCGGCCGCGCCCGACAAAGAGTCGACACCCCAGACCGGCCCGTGGCGGATCACCCTCGACGGGCCCTGCTTCATGGCCTTCATGCAGCACAGCCGCAACCGCGAACAACGCGAGCAGGTCTACCGCGCCTTCATCGCCCGCGCCTCGGCCGGCGACCTCGACAACAACCCGCTCATCGAAGAAACCCTCAAGCTACGCAAGGAAAAAGCCAAGCTGCTCGGCTACGACCACCACGCCCAGGTCAGCCTCGCCACCAAAATGGCCGGCACGGTCGAGGCGGTCGACGAGATGAACCAAGCCATCGCACAGGCCGCACGACCCGGCATGAAACGCGACCTCGACGAGCTGCGCGCCTTCGCGAAAGACAACGGCGAGACCGCCGAGCTGATGCACTGGGACCTCGCCTTCTGGGCCGAGCGCATGCGCGAAGAGCGCTTCGCCTACACCGACGAAGAGCTTCGGCCGTACTTCCCGCTGCCGCGCGTGCTCGACGGGCTCTTTGGCATCTGCAACAAGCTCTTCGGCGCAACCTTCGAACGCGACGACGACGCCGCGCCCCGCTGGCACGACGACGTCCAGTTCTACCGCGTCACCAACGAGGCCGACCAACACGTCGCGTCCTTTTACCTCGACCCCTACAGCCGACCGGCCGACAAACGAGGCGGCGCCTGGGTCAACGGCTGCCTCTCCCGACGCGTCGTCGACGGGCGGCGCATCCTCCCCGTCACCCACATCATCTGCAACGGCACGAACCCGACCAAGGACCGCCCGTCGCTCATGAGTTTCGACGAGGTCATCACCCTCTTCCACGAGTTCGGCCACGCCGTCCAGGCCATGCTCACCGAAGTCGACTACGCCGACGCCTCCGGGCTCAGCGGCATCGAGTGGGACGCCGTCGAAATCTGCTCGCAGTTCATGGAGAACTGGTGCTACCACCAGCCGACCCTCCTCGGCATGACCGCGCACGTCGACACCGGCGAGCCCCTGCCCGACGACCTCTTCGACAAGCTCACCAAGGCCCGCACCTATCGCGCCGGGTCCAGCTACATGCGACAGCTCTGCCTCGGCATCACCGACATGAAGCTCCACGCCGAGTTCGACCCCGACGGCGACGAAGCCTTCATCGAGGTCTACCGCCGCGTCGCCCGCGACTACGCTGCGCTCCCCCCTCTCGACGACGATCACTTCCTCTGCGGCTTTAGCCACATCTTCGCCGGCGGGTACTCGGCCGGGTACTACAGCTACAAGTGGTCCGAGGTGCTCAGCGCCGACTGCTTCGGCGCCTTCGAAGACGCCGGCCTCGACGACGAAGACAAGCTCGTCGAGACCGGACGACGCTTCCGAGACACCTTCCTCGCCCGAGGCGGCGGCGAGCACCCGATGGCCGTGTTCAAGGCCTTCCGCGGCCGAGAACCCTCCACCCAGGCCCTACTGCGCCATAACGGGCTGCTGGACGGATAAATAAAGACCGCAACGTCGCTCAATCCGCTCGCAAACCCGGTCGATACAACAGACGGACACATTCCGGGGGGCTCCCAAAGAGCTGCAGTATGCCGATTGTTCACCGCCTCATTTTCGCCAGCCGATCGACCGTCTCCTTCGACGCCGGCCACCTCCAACGCCTCGCCCACAAAGCCCACCGCAACAACGCGGCCCGCGATATCTCCGGCATCCTGCTCTACGGCGAGGGCCGGTTCCTCAACCTCCTCGAAGGCCCGCGCGACGCCATCCACGATCTCTACGATCACAAGATCGTCTACGACGAGCGCCACACCGACTGCGAAGTCCTGCTCGACGACCAAGCGAGCTACCGCCTGTTTCCCAAGTGGGGCATGGGCCGGCTATTCCTCTGCTCCGACAAAGAAGTCGGCGAGCAACGCTGGAACGCGCTCTGCAACGAGATCGCCAGGCAGTGCCCCGAGTCCATCTTCGCCAAAGACCCGGTGGTCCGCGTGCTCAAGACCTTCGCCGACGAGGTCGGAGAAGGGCTCGAAACCGTCACCGCGCTCGACCCCCCGACGCGCCGCGCCTCGGCCTGATACGCATGTCGATCAGTATCGGCGCGCGTCATAGCCGCCGCGTAACACGCGGGGGTCGAGTCAACTGGGACATATACGGCGTGACCGCGATCAAAGTAGGAAATGGCTCGACCCCCGTGCGTTGCCCGGCGGCTACCAACGCGTCAATCCTTATTGGCATGCGTGTAACATGGCAGTTTCCTCATGTCGGAAAGGATCGACGATGCGACACCTCTTCACGCTAGCGCTCACGGCCTGCGTCGCCGGGCACGCCTTCGCACACGCCGGACACGATCACGCGCCGCACGACGACTACAACGCCGCGACGATCGACTGTGCGACCCTCTTTTACGTCGCCGCGTTCGATCCGCCGCGTAACCGGGTCGACATCGCGATCGAAGCCGGCAAGCGAATCGTCGTGTCCAACGGCATCCCCGAGCACAAGACCGGGCGATTCCCTACCCGCGGCAACCCCAACGAAATCCGTGAGCAGAGCCACCGCTACGAGATGCCCGCAAATCCCGAGGCGGCCGAGCGCACCACCAGCGTGTATGGCCAGCCGTTCGGCGTCGCGCTCAACGGCGTGCCCTTCGACCCCGGCACCGCCGAGGTCTGGTCCAAAAACGGAAGAACGCAACTCCGCGGCGCACACCAACGCGACGACCTCTGGAACTACGATGCGCTCTCCGGCAAGATCAACCTCGGCATCGACACCTCCAACGCCCACGTCCAGCCCACCGGCGCGTACCACTACCACGGCATCCCCCACGGCCTGGTCGCCAATCAGAAGAAACAACCCGACGCGCCCGGGATGACCCTCGTCGGTTACGCGGCCGACGGCTTCCCGATCTACGCCGAACTGGCGCACGACGACGCCGACGACGCATCGAGCAAGCTCCGCAATATGAAGCCCAGCTACCGACTCAAACGGGGCAACCGCCCCGGCGGAGACGACGCACCCGGCGGACGATACGACGGCACGTTCAACCAGGACTTCGAATACGTCCGAGGCCTCGGCGACCTCGACGAATGCAACGGACGCACCGGCGTCACCCCCGAGTACCCCGACGGCACGTACTACTACGTCCTCACCGAAGCCTTCCCGATGATCCCCCGCGCCTTCCGCGGAACGCCCGACAAGAGCTTCGA
>JBMYUK010000273.1:0-4416 GCA_049605275.1 Phycisphaeraceae bacterium | reverse complement strand
GGACCCGAGCGCCAAGGCCCGGATCGACGCTACTCATCACCACGACGGCCGTGCGGATCACGCGATCGGGCTTGGGTTTAAACCGCAGGCGGACGTGCTCGTCGATCTCACCGGTCGGCAGCACGTACACCAGCGACATGTCCGACGCGCCGAACCCCGCCGAGGCGATCATCTCGATCGCCAATCGGATTTCTTCGGCGTTGTAGCCGCGCCGCTCGAGCAACTCCGCGATCGGGGCGAGCGACTCGGCGAGTGGCTGTCCCGCCGCCGCGTCCGTCGGCTCGGCATCATCGACGGTAATGCGCGGAGCGCGGTCCGTCCACGGCGCCGCCACGCCGTCGGCCAACCAGCCGTCCGTACCATCGCGACGAAGCAGCAGCGTCAGCGGCGGGTCGGCACGTTCGGGCGCTAGACTCTTGAGCGCGTACCCGCCTTCCGACTCGCTCAGCGCGAGCGCGGGCTCGTATCGAAACGACACGTCGTACAGAACGAAACGCTCCTTGCGATTTTTGTCTCGCGATCGAATCCACAGCCGGTCTTCGCTGTCGCGCAGCCGGCCGAGCCAGTCGCTGCCCGGCGCGAATCTCGCAGCCTCTGCGGCGTCGCCCGCGGCCTGAACGTCGCGCCACTCCGCGAACGACCGATTGATGAGCGCGTCGCTCGGCCAGTGCGCATGCAACGTGTCGGCGTCGCCGGTCAACTCGACGCGCATCCTGATCGGCTCGGCGATCACGCCTTCGAACGTCATCACGCCCAACGGCATCGCCTCGGGTACCAAGCCCGTGTCATCCTTGCGCGCGCTCCGCCCGTTGTGACGGATCGGATCGGACAGCGTCGTGGGCACCAGCCTCGGGTGGTTCGCTGCCTCGCCGAAGCGGTCGGTCTGCAACACGATCAACTCGCGTACGATCAACTCGCGTACGATCAACTCGCCCTCGGCCGGCTGCGAAGCGATTGGACCGGATGCCTGTTGCGGCGGCTGGGCCGCGGTGTGTAAGGACATCAGCAGGGTCGCGATGAAAACCGGAAGCAAGCGTAAGCGTTGGAAAGGTCTCATGGCGCATCGCCCTCGGCATCCTCGACAGAACGATCGGAGAGGATCAGCCGGGGATCGCACCAGGCCGCGCGGTCGCCGACGTCCTGGCCGCCGCCGAAATCGACTTCGAGGATCAGCCGCTGGATGCCGACAAGCGGCACGTCGATCGCGATCGGCTCGGTGTCCGCGGTGATCTCGGTCTGTTCCCAGAGCACGCTGCCGTCGCCGATGATCCGGGCGGTGACATCGCCGAGTCGGCCGTTGGGTTTGAGTAGACCGAAGGTGGCCTCGAAGCGTTCGCAGGGCCGGTCGAGCTTGTAGTGAAGCCGGCTCTTGCTGTGCACCGCGAGGCCGCGGCCGTAGGTCTTGTCGTCGAAGAGCGCGATCGGCTCGCCGTTGAACGCGCGGTTGACGCGGTGGGGCAGCGCGAGCCCGAAGTAGGGGACCGACTCCGTCGCGCTCGGCTCGACCGCGGTGAGGTCGACGCGTCGGCCGTTGACACTCCGCATCGTGAGCATCGTCTTGCGCGGCGGGGTGAGCGTCGCCCCGGCCAACAGTTCGATGGTCGCGTAGTCGCCGATCGCTTTCACGCGGCACGGCAAGACCTGCCCGCCGTCTAAATAGACCAACTGATGCAGGCCCGGGTTCGTCGGCTTGGATCGATCCGCGTGACGGAACACCATCCCAACGACGCGATCGCGCCCGATCGTCCGTTCCTTGCCGCGGAACAAAAAGACAAGCGACGCCTCGTCGAGCCGCACGATCTTGCCGCTCACCGAACGGATGGCGGCCGGGTCGTTCTTGTCGCGGAGGTAGACCGTGTCTTCGTTGCTAGCTTCGTTCGCCCGATCGATCGCGTCCTTTGGCACGCTCGTATCCCAGGCCGAGAGGACCTGCGAGAGCGACAGCGGCGCGTCGCTGACGAGTGGGATGTGAAAGAGAAGCGTCTGGTCCGTGATCGTTTTGAGTTCGCCGAGCGCGAGGCCGTCGTGACGCAACTGGATGCGCCAGGGCTTGTTGATGGGCGTGTTGCCGAGGTTGCCGGGACGGAAGTCGGAGACCTCGCCGAAGTAAAGCTGCGACCCGTCGTCGCTATCCAATTTGAACTCGTACTCGCCGTCGCGGTCTGCGATGAAAAAGGCGTCGAAGACGATGCCGGCGTAGGCCTCGCTCGTGCCGACCAGATTCGGCGCGATCGCGCTCGTCGAGCCGGAGCGTTTGATCGCGAGTTCGTTCAGGACGGCGACGCTGTTGACCGGTTGTTCCGGCTTGCCGACGTAGAGGCGGTACCGCGCTCTGGCGAGCATGAGTCGGCGGTCGTTCGCTTGTTCGAGGGTCAACTCGGGCAGTCGGAAGCCGTTCGCGTCGATCCCGGGGGCTTGGGGCGTCTCGGTGTTGCTGTTGCGATAACAGCGGAGAAAGTCTTGGTCGACCTCAGTGGGGCGATCGGCGTCGGGGCCGATGACCGTGAGTTTGAGCGCGTAGCTGTTGCCGGTCTGCCAATAGGGGAGCGTGATGCGGTGGAGCCCGGCTCGCAGTTTGATTGTTCCGTTGGCGAACTGGCTGCGGACGCCGTTGTCGTTGTTCACGACGAGTTTGGGCTGACCGATGCCGGTCAAGAGTTTTTCGCCGAAGATGACGCGGTCGAGGTCGATGAGTCGGACCGATCGGGCGTTACCCTCGCGGTCGGTGACGGTGAGCGCATCGTCGCCGCGCTCGAGGGTGACCGTGCCGCCGATCACGCCTTCTTCAACGCTGTCCACGACGTCGGCTCGGGCGTGAAGCGCGACCAACAGTAGCAGCGTTCCGGCGATTGCGGCGATGGGACGTCGGCGTCGGTTTGTGGTTGGCAATGGGCTCGAGTGGTTCATGCGTGACGCGCTGGGGTGAGCGGCGATTATTCGTCGGCGGGGACTTGGTCGTCTTCGGCTGCGAGCGCTCGTTCGGAGGCGAGCCGCTGGTAGTACTCGGCCAAGAGCGCGTCGAACTCGGCGGGGAAACCCTGCTGCTCGGATTGAGCGCGGAGGATGGCTTCGCGTTGAGCGGGGTCGAGGTCCTCGAAGCGGTTGTTGCCTTCGCCGGCCGCGTTGAGTTCGCCGCTGCCACCTGGGCCGGCCGCGAGCGTCGAATCATCGGCCGGGTTATTGCCGTTCGCCGGGCCATTCCCCTGGCCTTGACCTTGCCCCTGGCCGGCGGCGCTCTGGCTAGCGCTCGACGCCTGCTCGAGCAGCGCGATCAGCGTGTCCATCTTGCGGACCACCTCGTCGCCTTGCGCTTGGGTTTGGGCGTCGGTATCGCCTTCGCCGATGTCCTGCACGAGGTCGTACATCTCCTCTTCGAGATGGCCGAGCGGGTCTTCTTGCAGCCAATCCTGATTCGTCGCATCTTCTTCGGCGGCCTCGCGCTGCGACTGCATCGCCTCGTTCGACAGCTCGAGCAGTTCCTGCACTGTGAGCTTGCCCTGCGATTCCATGATCCGCTTCTTCAGCTCGGGGTTCACCGGCACGCCGTTGACGATCTCCAGGTCGGTCTCGGCCTCGCTGTCCGGAACGGTTGCCCCGTCCTGCGACAACGCGGGGCAGGCCACGAACAAAAGCGATGCCAATAGGATGGGTTTTATTTGTCTCATAAGTCAGTCCGATCGTTCGCTTAGACGCATTGTAAGGCCGAGAGGTTCCCCGGCGCTTGCCCTGTCATTCAGCCGCCTTGCATGGCTCTCTTGCGCAACTCGGCCGTGGCGGAGCGCACCTTGTCTTGCTGGTCTCGAACCCGCTCGCCGCGCTCGCGCAGGACGCTCTGCGGCAGGTCGCCGGTTTGTCTCGCGTCTTCGAGGCGGACGACGTTTTCGTTCGTCGCGACCTGCATGATGCGGAGCATGCGCATCTCCGCGAGGATCTGGTTGACCTCGCGCTGCTCCTGCTGCCGCGGGCCTTCCTGCGGATTGGGCTGTTGCGGTTCCTGGTTCTGATTGCTCAACTCCATGGCGTCGATGAGCGATTCGAGGTCGCGCTCGACCTGGATCGTCGCGCCAACGACCGCCGGCCCGCCCAGACCCGCTGCGTAATCGTCGACCAGGTACATCATCCGGTCACGCACCGCCGAGAGCGTCGGCGGCAGCGCGAGCAGCCGTCGCATCGCGCCGTCGGGCTCGGTCGCCCACAGCAGCCGCACGAGCGTCGACGTCGACTTTTGGAACTCCTTCCACTGCGTCACGAGGTCGATCGGCTGGTCCTGGTGGACGAACCGGTGCGCCTCGACCGCCGCGCGGTAGGTGGGCCACATGGCATCCATCAGGGCACGGCCCTTCTCGGTCAGCGTGATCACCCGAGCGCGCCCGTCCTCTGGACATGGCGCTCGCCGGACATAGCCTGCGCGGTCCA
>JBMYUK010000272.1:0-4483 GCA_049605275.1 Phycisphaeraceae bacterium | reverse complement strand
ACGCGGACCTATGCCTACGACGCGAGCGATCGACTGACCGCCGTGACCCGGCCCGAGGGCCACACGATGTCCGTCGGCTACGACGGCAACGGCCGCATCACCAGCCAGACCGTCAACGGCAACAGCTTGTCGATCACCAGCATCAGCGTCGCAATCAACAAACCCGCCAACACCGCCCAGCCCAGCGCATCGAGCGCTCGGCCCAAGGCGACCCGGCGGCGGACCTTCTGAATACTGCGATGAATCGGATGTGTCATGGTCGATCTTCGGAAACAAGGAACAATCTATTACTACATCCTACGCCAGCAAGTCGAGCCCGAGCAATACCAATCGGACGCTTTCTCTCGCCTCCGGGTTCATTCCCACCCGGATTCGCACTCTCGCGACGCCGGCACAAGACTCAGCGCTCGATCGCCGCGCCGCACTCCGGGCAGCCGCGATCCCCGGCCGTGTGCCGAAGGTCGTAGCCGCACGACCGACACGCCCCCGGCGGATACCACGGCCGAGCCAGCCCGAACACCCCCGACACCGCGCGCAACACCCCCGCCGACGCGAAACCCGCCAACGCCAACACAACCATCCCGATCAGCGTCGCCAGTCGGATCTCGAACAACACCGCCGCGACGATCACGCCGCCCAGCGTCAACACGCCCGACCCCGCCGCCAACACCCAATACCACCGCCCGGCCGGCACCGCCGCCCACACCGCCCCGCCGACCAACGCCCCGATCCCGCTGACCGCGCCGGTCACCAGCGCGAAGATCGCGTAGATCGCGATCAACGTCCCGACGCTGAATTTCATATTGTCGTAAAAGTTCACCGGGTCGATCACGCTCTCGATCACGATCCAAGCCGCGACCCCGCCGACATACCCCGCGACGTGCAGCATCGCAAACCGCCGGGCGTGCCTCATGCGTTGGGGCATCGGCATCTTCACGCCACCCACCTCCTCGCCGAAGCCCGCACTAAAGCCCGCACCGATCCGGCGCGGGCTCGCAGCGTGCGTCGATTACAAGCAGGCCTCAAAGCGACTTCACCGCCTCGTGCAGCCGCGCGAGCTGACCCAACAAATCGAGCACCCGATCGACGGGTAGCATCGTCGCGGCGTCCGACTTCGCCCGCTGCGGCTCGGGGTGCGTCTCGATAAACAGCGCCGACACCCCCGCCGCAATGGCGCACCGCGCGAGCAGCGGCGCTCGCTCCGGGCGACCGGCCGTGTGCGTCCCCCCGCCGCCGGGCAACTGCGTCGAGTGCGTCACGTCGAAACACACCGGCCAGCCCAGTTCCATCATGTCCTCGAGCCCGGCGAAGTCGTTGACCAACCGGTTGTAGCCGAAGAACGTGCCGCGCTCGGTCAGCATCATGCTCGCGCACCCCGCCTCGTCGAGCTTGTTCACCACGTTGGTCATCTCGCCGGGCGACAGGAACTGGCCCTTCTTCACGTTCACCGCTCGGCCCGTCTTCGCCGCCGCGACCAACAAGTCCGTCTGCCGACACAAAAACGCGGGGATCTGCAGCAAATCCACCGCCTGTCCCGCCGGCTCCGCCTGATATGGCTCGTGAATGTCTGTCGTCGTCGGCACGCCCAGCGCCTTTCCGATCCGCTCGAGCGCCGCCAACCCTTCATCCAGACCCGTGCCCCGCGGCGTGTGAATCGACGAGCGATTCGCCTTGTCGAAGCTGGCCTTGAAGATGTACTGCAAGCCGAGCGCCGCGCAGCGATCGCGCATCTGCTCGCCAACCGACAGACACATCGCTTCGGATTCGATCTGGCAAGGCCCGGCGATGACGGTCAGCGGCGCGTCCCGGCCGACGACGAGGTTGGCGATCTTGGCGGTGTTCATAGACGTCATCAATCGAAGCGGAGTCGTTCGGATCGGAGAGCGCGTCGTCGTTCAGTCGCGGAACTTAAGCGTGCCGGTGGCGTCGGGCGGCTGATTCTTCGCGAAGTACGCCGAGTCCCACCAGTATCGCACGTTGTGCTCGCCGTTGTTCTGCGGGTCGATAACGAAGACGTGCCGTCGCCGGCTGAAGTCGTACGACGACGAGCAGACGATCTCGTCGCCTCGGACCTGAGCGACGAAGCCGAGCGGGATCACGTGGTCGAGCACGTTGGGGTTGCGCGGGCTGGTCCGAGCGGTGATGAGAAACGACTCCTGCACGCGATCGACGAGAAAGGTGACCTCGCCGCGCCGCTGCCGCCCGCTCTCGTCGCGCACGACATCGAGCGTCATGTGGTACGCCCCCTGACGAAAGCCTTCGAGCGGGTCCGAGCCGACGCCGATGCGGATCGCCACGCAGCGCTTCGGCGGGCTCAGTTCGCCGTGGTCGGCGACGTACGAACAGCGCGCGTTGAATCGATTCACGTACGTCTTGTCATTCATCTGCGTGATCTCGAGCTTGACGAGCACGCTCTTACCCGTGTTCTCCTTAAAACGCCAGTGCATCGACGTGTTGTCAGGCAGGCGCAGGTCGACCTCGGAGATCGCGTCGTACGCGCTGATCTGGCCCTGCTTCGTGCGCTTGTACTGGCCGCGCACCAGCGCTTTGTCGGCTCGCAACTCGATGATCGTCTCCCGATTCATGTCGTCCGCGTCGAGATACGTCAGCATATAATATCCGCGCAGCTCGGGGTGAACCGGGCCTTCCTCCGCCCCGCCGCCGCCCGCCAGCGCACCGACGCCGTCCACCCCCGCGCCGGGCTCCGGCTCACGCTTCGGCTCGGGGCGCTCGACCTCGGGCAGCTTCTCGATCGCCTCGATCGCCGCGGTCAGTTCCTGCACCGCTTCGAGTCGGCCGGACTGCTGCTCGTGCGACAGCGTGTTGCTCAGATCCTGTATCAACGACCGACGCGCCGCCTCCACCTTCACCTGATACTGCTTGAAGACACGGTCGGCGTGCTTCGCGTAAGACTGCGCCGCGCTCTCGACATCCACCAGTAAATCCACGCCAAGCTTCGTCGCCCGCTCGTTGTCCTTCACCGACAGGTCGGCCTTCGAGAGAAAGTGAAACCCCTCGCCGTCCGGCGTCGTAAGCGACCAGTTCTCGGACGCTCGGAGCGCCGACTGCACCGCCTCGGCCTGCTCGATCGAACCGGCCCGCGTCAGCGCACGCATCTCCCGATCCAGCAGCGAGCGATACCGATCCACGTGCCGCTGGCTTGTCTTCTTAAAACGCTCGGCCGGCTGCTCCAACGACTGTTCGTAAAACGACTCGAGCTCCGCGAGCTTCTCCCCGTGCAGACGCAACGCACGCTCGCCGTTCGGGCTGTGCTCGAGCGACAACCCCTCCGACTGCGCAGCCGCCGACCAATGACCACCGAGCACCAAGGCCCACGCGACGATCCAACACGACAAGCGAGCGAGCGAACGAACAGGCCTGAGCGATTTCATGAACGGCTCCGAGGCGGCGTGGAAAGCGTCGATTCGACAAACGGACGAGCCACTATAACACGCCCCAAGACCGCGGCGACAGCGTTCATCCCGCGGACCGACGAGCCGGCGAACATTGACCGATTCCGCCGGGTCTGGCCGATGATCGGTGAATGTCACCGGTCCCGCGGTGAGGCTGTTTCATAGCGGCGACCGATAACCTAAGTCATTGCCAGGGAAAGACATGGCCAAACGACGCAAGTCCAACGCGAACACCCCCCCCTCCGCCACGCAAGCCCTCGCCGCCTATCGGGGTGTCGGCTGGGCCGTGCTCGCCGGCGTCTGGCTCATGATCGTCGCCGCGCTATTCAGCTACCACCCCGACGACGCGCCCAACCACGCGGTCGGCGTCGCCGCGGACCCCGTGCACAACTGGGTCGGCGTCGTCGGCGCGGCGCTCGCCTACGAACTCTACTTCGTCCTCGGCGTCGGCGTCTGGGCCGCCGTCATCGGCCTGGCCGTCTACCTCTACCGAAGCGCGACCGGCCGAGCCACCAGCCAACTCGTCCTCCGATCCATCGGCCTGCTCATGATGACCGTCACCGCCTCGGCGCTCCTCGCCATCGCCGGCGACGCCTACGCGCTCTTCCAGTCCGCCATGCCCGAGGGCTCGGGCGGACTCGTCAGCCTCTTCGTCAACGACCACCTCACCGCCCGATTCGATACCTTCGGCACGGTCGTCCTGCTGCTCGTCAGCTTCTGGGTCGGCGCCATCCTCACCGCCGACCGACTCGTCCTCGCGATCCCCCGATTCGCCGCCGAACTCATCCTCCGCATCTGCGACGTCGATCCCAAGTCGCTGCCCCTGCCCCGGCTCGATCTGGCCGGCAGGCTGCAACACGCCCTCGCCCCCATCGCCGGCCGATGGCGCACCTCCCCAGACGTCTGGGACGGCGCCGAGACCGACGTCGAAGACGGTCCGGTTGCAAACGAAGACGACCCCGCACTCACCCCGCGCCAAGCCAAACGGCTCAAACGCAAACAAGCCAAAGCCAAAGCCAAAGCCAAACAGCAGGCCCGCGCCGATTCGACCCCCACCGCCAAGCGCGCGA
>JBMYUK010000271.1:0-4499 GCA_049605275.1 Phycisphaeraceae bacterium | reverse complement strand
TGATTCGTGGCGGAGGCTAAACCTGAAGTGGTTTTACTCGGCTGCTTCCTCGGCCTTGATCTCTTTGATGCGGATGTTGCGGAAGCGGTAGGTCTGGCCTTTTTCGCCGTGGTGTTGGAGGCCGATGTGGCCCTCGGCATCGACGTCGTCTTTGAAGTCGAGGGTTTGTTGGCCGTTGACCCAGACCTGCAGGTGGTCGCCGACGCACTTGATGCGGTATTGCATCCACTCGCCCATGGGGGCTTTGACGAGTTTGGTTTTCTTGCCTTCCTTGGTCTTGGCGGGGTAAAGCCAGCCGCGTCGACCTTCGTCGTACAGGCCGCCGGACCAGGCGCGGTCGGTCGGGTCGCACTCGGCCTGGTAGCCGAAGACTTTGTTGGGCTTGACGTGGCAGCGGTACATGATGCCGGAGTTCGCCTTGCCCTCGGCCGGGAGCATGATCTGCACTTCGAGTTCGAAGTCGCTGAACCGCTTCTCGGTCGTCAGGAAGAACTTTTTGTTGGCGGTGAGCTCGATGACGCCGTCGACGACCTTGGCCTCGCCGCGGTCGTAGGGGTTGGTCCAGCCGGTGAGGTCTTCGCCGTTGAAGAGATCGACCCAGCCGGCGTCGGCGCTGTCTTTCTTTTCGGCATCGTGTTTCGCGTGGTCGTCCGCGAGGACCGGACAGGCGGTGAACAGGGCGAGCAAGAGCAGGGCGGGGGCGAGTTTGGACATCGGGGCTCCTTTAGGTTGAGCGAACATGCTAACGGCATGTGCAGCTTTTCGACCTACTTCTAAGTGGGTATTCCGTGGAAAAATATGGACTTGCCGGGAAGATCGGGTCAACTTTGGTGAAGAAGTGTTGGAGGGTAACAGGCCCGATCCCCTGCTGCGTAGACATGTCCAGCGAACGCGAACGCACATCCCGATTCACCGTGCTCTGGCTCAAGGCCCAGCCGATCCTGGCGGGGTATGTCGGCTCCATGGTCCGGGACCGCGCCGCGGCCGACGACATCCTGCAGAGCGTCGCCCTCACCAGCGTCGAGAAACTGGACGAATACGAACCCGATCGCAGCTTCGAGGCCTGGGTCGTCGGCATCGCCCGGTACAAAGTCCTGCAGTACTACCGCGAGGTCGATCAGGACCGGCTCATATTCGACGACCAGCTGGCCGACGCCTACACCCGCCATTTCGCCGATGCCGCCCAGGGTTACGAGCAACGCGTCGATGCCCTGCGCGACTGCATCGACAAGCTACCCGAGGATGGCCGGGCCCTCTTGAACAACCGCTACTTCGACCAGCAGTCGGTCAAGTCCATCGCCGCGATGCTCGGCAAGACGCCCGCGCGGATCAGCAAACAGCTCTTCTCCCTCCGCCGAGCACTGGAACAGTGCATCGAACAGCGACTGCGTTCGCAAGGCGGTGCGCGATGACCGATCGGTACGACGAGGCCTTTGAGCAGCTGGCTGCCGCCTACTTCGACGGCACGCTCGATGCGTCGAGGCATGCCAAACTCAAAGCGATGCTGCGCGAGGATGACACGAAGCTCAGGCGCTTGGCCGAGCTCGCGCAGTTCAACCAGATGATCGAATCGGAGCTGACCTACCGTCGGCAGACCGAGCGCTTCGGCCTGACACAGCGCCTAGCAGGCAGCGGTGATGAAGTCGAAGCGGGCTCCACGCTGGACTTCGCCGCCTGGCGTGAGTCACAGCGGCAGGACGAGGCCCATCGGCAGCGGCAGGGGCGCGTGAAGGCCGCCGCCATCGCCATCGCCGCGGTGGTCGCCGTGCTGGTGAGCGTGTCGGCGATCGTCGCCATCAGCAACCGCGGCACGCCACTCATCCCGCCCGTTACACAAAGCGATCCCGCGAGCCCCGCGACAGCCGACACATCCGCCGACCCGCTGCCCCCGCCCGCAACCCAAGCCGTCGCCACGATCACCGCCACCCACAACGCAGTCTGGTCCTCGCCACAGACGGAGGATGCTTCAGCACTCGTCTCGCCCCTCACCAAAGGCTCCCCACTGCGAGCCGGCGACCGCCTCACCCTCACCGCCGGCTTCGCAGAGATCACCACCCAACGCGGCGCAATTGCCATCCTCGAAGCACCCGCCACGATCGAACTCACCCACAACGATAACGCACTCCGTCTGCACACCGGCAAACTCGTCGGCATCTGCGAGACCGATTCATCCAAGGGCTTTGTCGTCCGCACCGAATACGCCGACATCACCGACATCGGCACGGTGTTCGGCGTGGTGGTGGATGCGTTCAAGAACGCTACTGCGGAGGTGATCGTTGGCGAGATCGAAGTCAGCCACGCCCGGCCAGAACAATCCTCCGAACGGTTGTTCGCCGGGCAGTCTGCAAGCATCGACCCCTTGGGTTATCAAGTCACCAAACGCGTCGCCGCGGGCAATACATTTACGCCGCTGGTTGCGCTGCACGACGGCATCACCGATCTTTCGGGACAGATCGAGCTGATCCAGCGCGGCCAGAACACCTCACGAACGAAAGCTAAACTGATCCACGAACTCGCCGGACACCGCCTGGCGAGCGACATCACGGTCTCCGCCGACTGGCCCGCCGACGCGCCAAGGTTTGATGACACGCAAGCCGCGCGTGTGATCCCGGCGGGCACGACCATCCGCAGCTACACGATTTACTTCGCGCCAAATGCGCCAGGGGATCAACCGATGGTCAACTGTCGCGGGCGAGTAACCTTTTCCGGGCGCGTGCTCGGACTGGTCACGACCGACGCGCAAGCTCAACAACTCGCACAAGTGCTGGCTGACGAAGCAACCGCCCTATACCCCGACGCCAAGCCGCTGCGTTGGCCCGAGTACGGCACCGATGCGGCTAATGGGCGCGACCGCATCGACCTAATCGACGACGGCCGAACCCTCGTTGTTGAGTTCAATGCGCACCACATCGACGCGGTGCGCGTGATCGTAGAAGAACCGCCCAACCCGGGCCCAACAGAATGACCGACAGGACCCCGCGATCCGGCTCAGCGTGAGCCAGACGCACTATTTTTCTTTCTCTAAGCAGGAGAACTTGTTATGAAGACCGTACTGACCACCGCCACCCTGATCTCAAGCCTTGCTGCCGCTGGTGTGCAGGCCGATGTCATCTATGCCAACGATGATTTCGAAGGCGAAGCCGTTGGCACCTTCTCGACCACCGCCAACTCGACGAGTTTCATCAACGACGCCGACAACGCCGGCAATGTGACTATCGTTGATGACTCCGGAGACAAAGTGATCTCGGTTGTCGGTAACCGGAACAAGCGATTCACGCTTGCCGACCCCATGCCGCTGGTCACCGACAATGTCACGTCTATCGATATCGACTTCAGCATCTGGCTCAACGAAGTCGATAGCTCGAATGTTGGCCGGATCCTCTATTCTGCGTCCGGCAGTTTCGGAGATCAGGTACTTATCGCGTCCTATACGGCAACCAATGGCACCCCCGACCCGAGCAGCGGTCTGCTCGAAGTAGCGACGTGGTACGACCTGAGCGTGACGATTAATCCTGCAGACGTCGGCGGCTCGTTCACCGACACCGCGAAGATCCGCTTCGCGAACGACGATGGCGGCGACTTTAACGATACCGTGCGCTTCGACGACATCACCATCACCGGCGTCCCCGAGCCCGGCTCGTTGGCGCTGCTGGGCCTGGGCGGCCTGCTGATCGCCCGTCGCCGACGCGGCTAAACCCTGATTCTCCTTCAAGTGATGCCGTGCCCGGAAACGGGCACGGCGTCTTTTAGGCCTTGTTGATGTCATTCATGCAGTTGCCAATAGCCGGCGGCCTACGGACGCCGGACAAGAGAACAAGCCGTATGTCTTGACAAGCCCACTGCGTTCGCGTCCGGAGCCCGTAGGTCTCCGGCTATTGATCAGAAAGTTGTTGCCCATGCGTAAGGCGTTTACGCTCATTGAACTGCTCGTTGTCATCAGCATCATCGCGCTCTTGATCGCAATTTTGCTCCCCGCGCTAGGTGCTGCGCGTGAGTCGGCCCGCCGGCTGCAGTGCCTCGCCAATCAGAAGCAGATGCACGCAGCGTCAACGGCCTTCGCCACCGACGAAAGCAAAGGACGCCTCATCCCCGCCCGGTTCAACGGAAACCAGTTCGCTAATCACTCGATCGCGGCCGCGGACTTCGCGACCAACATTAGCAACGCAGGCCTGAACATCACCGTCAACTACGCCGGTGCCGTCGAGTTCGGGAATTATGGCTACCCGTTTGAAATCTGGGGCGATCCGGGCCGAGATGACTTCGTGCCCCATTATCAACTCGGTACAGCCGCTAGCCCCAACGCGTTTACCAACGTTATCACGGGTTATCAATACCTCGGGGGGATGGAGTTTTGGTCCAATGTTCCGGGCAATACCGCGCCGGACGGTCGCGTCAGGGGGGTCGGCATGGTGACACTTGACGACATGACCAGCGAGCGCACGCTTGTCGTGGACATGCTCTTTAAGAATGGCAACGACGCGTGGGGAGATCTTTCGAAC
>JBMYUK010000270.1:0-4520 GCA_049605275.1 Phycisphaeraceae bacterium | reverse complement strand
GCCGAGGCGGGCAAACAAGTCGTCGTGCTCGTCGAGCTCAAAGCCCGCTTCGACGAAGAGCGCAACGTCGAACTCGCTCAACGCCTCGAGAAAGCGGGCATCCATGTGGTCTACGGCGTCATCGGCTTGAAGACGCACACCAAGACAGCGCTCGTCGTCCGCCAAGAGGGCGAGGCCCTGCGCACCTACGCGCACATCGGCACGGGCAACTACAACGCCAAGACCGCCGACCTCTACACCGACCTCGGCCTCTTGACCTGCGACCCGCGCATCACCGCCGACCTCGTGCAGCTGTTTCACTTCCTCACTGGGCGATCGCTTGCGCCCGACTACAAGCACCTGCTTATTGCGCCGACTAATATGCGTCGCCGATTCGTCGAGATGATCCAGCGCGAGATCGAGCATTGCGACGACTGGCGAGCGCGTGGCGGCGCGGCCGACGACCCCGATCGCCCGTACATCCTCGCGAAGATGAACTCGCTAGAAGACGAAGACATCTGTCGAAAGCTCTACGAGGCGAGCTGCGCCGGCGTGAAGATCGACCTCATCGTCCGCGGATTCTGCTGCTTGCGGCCCGGCGTCGAGGGGCTCAGCGAGAACATCAAAGTGATGAGCGTGATCGGCCGATTCCTCGAGCACTCGCGGGTTTACGGGTTCCACAACGCCGGCGACACCGAGTACTACATCGGCAGCGCCGACTGGATGTACCGCAACCTCAACAACCGCGTCGAGTGCATCACGCCGATCTACGAGCCCTCGCACCGCGCGGCGCTGCGCAGCATGCTCGACACGATGCTCGCCGACCAACGCCAGGCCTGGGACATGCACCCCGACGGGACGTACACCCAGCGCACGCCCGCCGACGTCAACTCCGGGGCCTCGGTCGGCACGCATCGCACGCTGATGGATCAGACCCGGCTCGAACTGCTCAACGCGGGCGTGTGATTGGTTTAGGATCGCCGGCCGATATAATGAATCTATGACATCGGTGTCGAACAAGATGACGGTCGAAGAGTTCGAGGTCTACGCGGCCAAGCACGGGCGGTGCGAACTGATTCACGGGGAGGTCCGCGAGATGACGCCAGCGAGCTACGAACACGGTGATGTAACGGGCCAATTGCACTTTTATATCGCAGAGCAGGTGATCCCAAAGCGCCTCGGGAAGCTACTTGCCGCCGAGACGGGCTTCCGCCTTGACGACGAGCAGGGCCCGGTCGTGCGTGCCCCCGATATCGCATTTGTTTCTAATGAACGCCTGCCCGACGAGCCGCCTCAATCGTTCGCGACCTTCGCGCCGGACCTCGTGGTCGAGACCACCTCGCCCGGCGACACCCAGTCGCAAGTCATGGAGAAGGTGCTATGGTGGCTTAGCAAAGGGGTGCGCGAGGCCTGGGTCGCGGACCCGGCGAACAAGACGATCGCGCTGCACTGGCCCGACGGGACATCGCGGCGGTACCTGGTCGAACAAGTATTGGACGGCTCGCGGGTGCTACCGGAACTCGCGATCGAGCTCACCTTAGTTTTTACACGATAGATCACATCGGCAGTGTGCGGCTTACAGACGCTGGACGCGTTGGTGACACGCCTGTTCTCTCGCCCGGCGTCCGTAGGCCGCCGGCTATTCACGGAGCACCCATCTTGAAACCGCTCGCATATCTGCTCCTGTCGCTTGTTTGTCTTGGCGCGGGCTTTGATCGGCACGCCGAACCAACAGCCGGCCCCGCTTTCGGCCAGGGCATCATGGTCGGCGAGGTGACCGACACCTCCGCAATCGTGCAGGTCCGCGTAACGCAGGGCACTACACTGATCGATGGCGACACCTACGACGACGGCGACGCGATGCGCGACGGCGATCTGCCCGGCATGTCCGCAACGGTCACGCTGACGCTCATGCCGGAAGTCGGCGACGAGAGTCCGATCCAAGTCGTCAAGGCCATCGCGGACAACGACTACATCGCTAAAGCGTATTTCGAAGGCCTGCGCCCCGGCCGCGCGTATCACGTCGTCGCGACCGCCGATGCAACGCGAGGCGAACCGCCCATGGCCCGCGCGACCTTCAAGACCCACCCCGGGGAGAGAGCATCGGCACCCGTGCGTTTCGTGCTGACCTCGTGCATGAACTATGACAAGTTCACGGGCAGCGACGGCAGCGACCGGTCCAAGGGATACCGGGGCGACGACCGCGCGCTCGGTTATCCCGCGGCCGAGGCGGTGCTGAACCAACAGCCGGACTTCGTGATCTACGCCGGCGACGTCGTCTACTACCGCAAGACCCCGCCGGTGAAGACGCTCGAAGACATGCGGGCCAAGTGGCATCGGCAGAACAACATGCCACGGATGATCGCCTTGCACGCTGCCGCGCCCGGTTACTGGCTCAAGGACGATTGGGACTACCGCGCGAACGATAGCGACCCGACGCGCGATGGCTTCCCACCGCACGACTTGGGCATCAAGACCTTCCGCGAGCAGGTGCCGATCGTCCCGCCGGCCGACAACGACACCCCGACCTACCGCACGCACCGCCTCAGCAAGGACCTGCAGATCTGGTTCGTCGAGGGGCGTGATTACCGCGATCCCAACAAGCAGGCCGACGGCCCGGACAAGACGCTTTGGGGCGATGAGCAACTCGTCTGGCTGAAGCAATCCATGCTCGCCTCCGACGCGACCTACCGCATCCTCGTCAGCCCGACGCCGATGGTCGGCCCGGACGACGGCTACAAGCGCGACAACCACACCAATCACAAGGGCTTTAAGACCGAGGGCGACGCCTTCAAAGCCTGGGGCAAGGAGCACGGCATCTGGGGCAACACCTTCCTCATGTGCGGCGACCGACACTGGCAGTATCACTCGATCGACCCGTCGGGCGCACACGAGTTTTCGTGCGGCGCGTTCAACGACGAGAACAGCCGAATGGGCCGCAAGCCCGGCGACAAACGCAGCACCGATCCCGAGGGCCTGGTCATCCAGCCCTGGACCTACCCCAAGCGAACCGGGGGTTTTCTCTCGATCGCGGTCGAGCCCGCGACGCAGGGTGAAGAACACGCCGAGGCATCTATTTCCTTCGCGTTCTTCGACGACCTCGGCAAAGAACTCTATCGCTTCACGCCGCAACGCCCGTAAGAGAGAGCTTCTCGACGGGCACGCTTAGCGCGACGCTTCGAGTTCCTGCACGAACTGGCGGATGCCGGGGTCATCGGGCACGAGCGCTTGAACGCGTTTGGCGTAGGTGATCGCTTCGTCGATCTTGCCGAGGTCGCGGTGGTAGGTCGCGAGTGCGATCAGTGCCTGCGTGTCGTTTGGCGCGTTCTGGATCGAATGCTTGAGCACGGCGATGGCTCGGGGCGGGTTGCCGGTGTCGTGCAGGGCGAGGGCGTAGGCGTAGGCGATGTCGGGGCGTTGGGGCGCGATGCCATAGGCTTGGCCGAGCAGGTTGAGCGCCTGGCGGTAGTCGCGTTGTCGGATGAAGGTCATGGCCTTGGCGTAGAGGAGATCGGGCTGGCGGGGCAGACGCGCGAGGCCCTTGTCCAAGACGTGGATCGCGTGATCGGTTTGGCCGGCGTCGGTGAGGATGGACGCGAGGTTGGCGTAGGCGGGGTAGAACGACGGGTCGATGTCGAGGACGCGTTCGAACTGTCGCTTGGCCTGCTCGCGGTCGCCGAGGCGGTAGGCGATCGTGCCGAGGTTCATGTTCGCTGCGGCGGTGTCGGCCGAGACGCGCTGGGCGTTGCGGTAGGCCTCGATGCCCGCCTCGATCGCTTCACGCTGGTCCGGAGCGACCCGATCGAGCGGCGCATCCGCGAGCGACTCGGCCGCCTCGATACGCACCGCGCGAAGCGGATCGTTCAGCGTGTCGAGCGCCGGCGTAAACCGCCGGGCGATCGGCATGTCGTTGAGCGCGTCGGCCGCGGCGAGACGGATCAGGCCCTCGTCGCTTTGCAGCGCTTCGAGCAGCCCCTCGGCCGCGCGTCGCGTCGGGTATCGACTGAGCTGCAGCACGGCCGTGCCGCGCACGATCGCGGGCTGTTCGTCGTCGCGCAAGAGCGCAAGCAGTTCGGCGTCGGCACCCGCGTCGTTGCGCCTCGCGCGGTGGAAGACCTCGCCGTAGTGCGGGTTCTCGTCGGTATCGACGCCCCACCAGAACGCGGCGTTTTCCGCGGCCCACTCGACGCTCTGATCGGTGTGGCACTGGTTGCAGGCGTTGGGCGTGTCGAGTTTGAGCGACAGGTCCGGCCGAGGCACGCGCATGCTGTGGTCCCGCCGATCGTCCACGCCCATGTACGTGCGGTGCGGCATGTGGCACTCGATGCACGATGCGCCCGACGAGCCCGGCGGATGATGGTGGTGCTCGACCACGTCGAACTTGCTGGGCATGTGGCACTTCGCGCAAAGGTCGTTACTCAGCGTCGGCACCCGCGCGGTGTGCGGGTCGTGGCAGTCCATGCACGACACGCCGGCCATGTGCATCTTGCTCTGCACCCACGAACCCCAGACGTACACCTCGTCTTGAATCTGACCGTCGG
>JBMYUK010000269.1:0-4546 GCA_049605275.1 Phycisphaeraceae bacterium | reverse complement strand
CAACGGATACGGCCCGATGACATTCCCACTTACCATGGCCGAGGATGGACTACTTGATATCCACGTCGTAGAAGGCGATAAGCCCAACGCCGAATACAGCGGCAAAGATGGCAAAGCAATACGAGAAATCGTGCTTGATCATCTCAAAACAAAGGGGATCGACGGGAGCAAGGAGACCGTCCTGATCTTTTGCAACCTCACAAAGTGGGACCCCGCCGAGCGCCGAATAAGCCACCACAGCCCTTACTATGCCGGCGGATCTCATCAGGCCGGTACAGCTTGGCAACTCGACTCGGTACTGCTTGATGTGGGACAGATCGGCAATATCAACAAAGAGCAATACGTCCACGACGGTCAGTACGGCCACATCAGTCTGGGGCGATACCAATCGATCTTCGTGGGGGGTATCTGCCATGAGTTAGGCCATGCCCTTGGCCTGCCGCATAACAAAGAAAGAACAGAAGAAAAGCAGCGCTGGGGCACCGCACTCATGGGTTCGGGCAACTTTACATACAGTCAGGAATCACGAGATGGTGGCAAAGGTTCTTTTTTAACATTCGCACACGCCACCAAACTCGCTTCGCATCCCGCATTTTCAGGCTCAATGAAACAGATGCGTGCCAATCCGCAAACAGCGTATCACGAACTATCCATGGACATAACCAATAACGGAACAGACGTCAGAATCAAGGGCAAGGTGACTGGAAAGATCCCGGTTTATGCGGTGATCGCGTATCTGGACCCCGAAGGAGGCAGTGACTACAACGCAACAAGCCACGCCGCAGTAACGGACAACGACGGGCGGTTTACAATTGATTGCACATCTTTCGCCGGCAAACAGGGACGGATTCGATTGGTTGCTATACATGCAAACGGATGGTCTCGATTTTCAGAAGACGTTGGCGTGAACTACACACGGGACATCCACGGGAAAATTGGCTTGGATGAAAGTGCCTTGAATAGCAGAAAAATGGATTTCGGCGACATTGATACGACTGGCGATGTTGCCGCCTGCACGCATTGCAAACGCAAGTGAGTTTCCCCAGTTCCAGTGCACGCAGGTCTTCATGCTCGGCCGCAGGCATCGCTCACCTTCTGCCGAAAGTCTATTGAGTAGGCCATCCGTGGCGCTCCGGGCTATGAAAAGTCTGGCCGAAGCACAAAGGCTACATAACCCTGGGGCTGCAATGGGATGAAAGATGCCCTAGTCGCCTTTAGGTGTGATCTTCGTCGGTAACTTGGGACCGGCCTTGTCCGGCTCGACCCGCCCCGCATCACGCCGCGCCTTGAACCGCTTGACCATTCGCCGCCCCAGCCCAAACCGCTGGGCGAGCGCGGCCTGGGAATCGTCCAGGCCTGTTGCCGCCAGCACCCTTCAAGTGCAAGCCCATCGAGTAGGCCATGACGCACCCTCCGTGCCCGAAAAAAGCATTCTGATATCAGGCTGGAAAATGCGCCAGTTGCTCCAATCAACCTGGATAGCAAGAGCAAGTTCGATTGACATCTATTTGATCTGGATATCCAGACGGGCGACACGTAAAACACCTTAAACTGATAACGAATCTATGGGCTTGAGATAAAGCATGAATTCTGTCAGTTTAACGCATCCTGGACACTTTACTGTATACCCTAAAATATCATAGGGTGTTACGAAATCCATCAGTCACAGTCACTTCTCCGATGACAGAGATTTGTTGACCAGATCGAATATTGATTGACGAACCTCGACTGATAACCTCCCCCATGAGTAAGCAAGAAATGAGAGGCCTTGAGTTGAGGCGTCGACTACGTCGGAATATGCGTCGCCCCATTTGGGAATCACTGTTTTTCCGCAAAATTTTTGAGGTAGTTCGCTCCCCGTAGGGGTCATCTCTGATAAGCCCGCACTGGCAACCACTGGTGCGGGTTTTTTCATGCGCGAGGGCAGACAGGCGAGCTCTGTGTTGTGTCGCTTCAGCCACCCAACGCCTTGCAAATCGTGATGCGGCTGCGGCGAACGACAGACGGGCGTGTCTGTGCTTCTGTTAGAACGCTCAGGGTGTTCTCGCGACTGCGATGGGTTTGGGGTTACTCGGGTTTCTTTGGGGTTTGGGGGGTTTTGGGTGCGACGTTGATCGCGTCGTTGACGGTGTACTTGGGGCCTTGGCCCTCGACGGGTGTGACGATGAGCGAGAAGACGGCTTTGCTGCCGAGGGGCAGGGTGTCTTTGAGTTGGAAGTTGTCGGAGAGCGCGGGGTTGAGGGCTTTGGTGTGGTCGAGTTTGAAGTAGGTGTCGGTGGTGTGGCCGTTGGCGGATTCGAAGCCGAGGTTGCCGCCGATGCGTGTGGCGGGCATGCTGACGACGAGGAGGATGGACTTGATGTTTTCAGGGTCGTATTGCTTGCCGGGCTTGAGGCGGACGACGAGGTCCCTGCCCTCGCGGAGGGTGTCGGGGTCGACGATGAGTTTTTCGATGTGGGTCTGGGGGGTGGGCTCGGGGGCTTTCTTCTCGGCGGCGCCGCGGTTAACGAAAGCGAGATTGATGCAGGTGATCTCCTCGGGTTTTTTGAGGCAGACGATGTCGGTCTGACCGTCGGGGTTGCGCCAGCGGATATGTAGCTTGCCGTCCTTGGGGTCGGTGTCTTTGCCTTTGAATAGGCCTTGCGTGTCGAACTCGAGGAGCATCTGCGTGCCGCTGGCGTTGGGCTTTAGTTTTACGGCGGTCAGGGACAACATCTTTGACGCGTCATCGGCTTTGGGCTTCGCGGCTTGTGCTGGTTGCGGGATCGACAGGGAGGCCTGGATGTTGCCGGCGTCGAGGTTGGTGCCGGTGAGCAGGACGGTGGTGTTCTTCGCGGAGACGTGGGCGACCTGACGATCGGTGCCGTTGGGCGACTGGATCGTCGGTTTTCTCGGCAGGGGGAGGCTGACGTCGGTCCGGGCGTATTCCATGGCGCCGAAGAGTTCGACGTAGATCGTCCAGATGACCTGTTTGAGGTTGACCGCGGTCGACTTGCCGCTCTCGTCGAGCAGGAAGGGCACTTTGTTCTGCACGGTCTGATCGCTGGCGAGGGCATTGAGCAGACGATCCATCTCTTCTTCGTAGCCTTGGCGGTCGTTGTTTGCGACGAGCATGGCGATCTTGAGGAGTTCGCCGCTCGCGTCGCTCTCGCTGAGGGGTTGTTTGCCGGCGGAGCAGCGGAGGCAATTGATCGCTCCGACGACGCGCGACCAGACGGCGTCTCGGCTGCTGAAGTTGACGACGCTGCCGATCGGCGAGGCGAGGCTGACTTGGCCGGAGACCACGGCGTCGAGCAGCGCGTCCTTGGCGAGCGCGGCGTAGTCGATCAGCGGGGTGACCTGGGTGAAGGTGACGCGCCGGTTGGCGGCGCTGAACGGTCGATGGAGAAAGCCCGGCTGAGCGAGGTCGTCGGTTAGGCGGAAACGGGTGAAGGACGAGACGCGGAGGCTGCGGCCCTCGCTCAGTTCGTTGGTGGGGCAGATCAGAGGCTCGGCCGACGGCGTCGCGTGACAGTTGCAGTTGCCTTTGCAGTTGTCGTCTTTGGGCTTGTCCGAAGGGGCGTCTTCTTGGGCGATCGCGAAGCGGTCGATGCGGGCTTGGCGTTCTTCCGGGGTGTCGCGGACGAGAACGACGAGGGTGATCGGGTGGTTTCGCGTGGCGATGCGTTTGGCCTGGGTCGTGTAGTTGCCGCCGAGGCGGACGCGGATCGAGTTTTCGCTTTCGCGCGAGACGGAGATGAGGCTGTTTTGCTCGAGCGCGAGCGATTCTTCGAGGCTGTTCATGAGCGACTGGTAGTTGGCCGACCCGCCGATCTGGTTGTCGGCGACGGAGAGCACGAGCGCGAGGCGGCGGAGCTCTTCGATGTTGCGCGAAGCGAGGGCCGCCTCGATGTGGTCGGTGACGAGCAGCGGCATGACGCGGATCTCGCCGCCCGGCAAGGGATCGGCGTCTTCGGTCTTGTCTTTGTTCTTGAAGAAGCTGACGGTCGTGTAGGCGTCGAGGTCAACGTCGTCGAACCACGGGTTGACATCCGGGCGAAGGAGCAGGCGGACGACGTAGGGGCTGTATCCTTCGGGGATGGCGGTTCGGGTGATGTACTCGTTGAGGAGTTGCACTTCCTGGAAGAGCGCGTTGGCGAGTTGGAAGCGGAGGACGGGGTCGGTGTCGAGCGTGTCTTCGCCGAGCAGACTGCCGATCGTGGGCAGGCCGGCCGCGGTCCGTCCGCCGAAGCTGCCGTCGTCGCCGACCGAAGCGGGTGCCTGCGTAGCGGGGAAGGTGGCGGCGAGTCCGAGCGAAGTCGCGTCGAGTCGGCGGGACTGGAACCGCGCGGTCTGGGGCACGACGAGTTTCATCGCCTCGTCGCCGTCGTCGAGATCGAAGCCCGGCGAGAGCTTGCTGCGCAGGTCTTCCCACCGCCCGAGACACGACGCGGTCATCGAGACGGACCCGACCTCGGCGGTGTAGGGCGCGCGATGATAGGGCGTGCAACCGCCCAGCAGCGACGCGGGCAGAACGACGAGCAACACCAACAGAACGGTCCGCAGG
>JBMYUK010000268.1:0-4546 GCA_049605275.1 Phycisphaeraceae bacterium | reverse complement strand
AGACATCTCGCCGTGCGAGCGAGTGCGCGCGCGTCCGGGGCCCGTAGGTCCCCGGCTATTTTTTTAAGCGTTCGCGCGAAACTTTCTAGCGGTCGGTCAGTGGCCGACCGCGGGTTCGCCGAGCATGGGTTCGAGTTTTTTCAACAGCTCGTCGAGCATGACCTGATCTTTCGCCTCGGCGTTGAGGCGAAGGAGGGGTTCGGTGTTGCTTGCCCGGACGTTGAACCACCAGCCGGCGCTGGGCCAGCAGTCGACGGTGATGCCGTCGAGTTCGTCGGTGCTGTCGGCGTGGCTGCCGAAGTCTTCTTTGACCGCGGCGAGCGCGGCGGCTTTATCCGGGCAGGTGAAGTTGCGTTCGCCGGACTGCGGGTACTTGCGGTAGGGCGCGATGAGTTCGCTGAGCGGCTTGTCGGACGAGCCGAGGACGCCGAGGGCGACGGCGAGGAGGATCGCGCCCGAGTCGGCGAAGGCGTTGTCTTGGAAGTAGAAGTGGCCGGAGAGCTCGCCGCCGAACGAGCCGTCGCTGTCGCGCAAGGACTTCTTGATGTTGACGTGGCCGACCTTGGCTCGGACGGGTTCGAGGCCGAGGTCTTTGATGGTTTCTTCGACGACCTTGGACGAGCGGAGGTCGTAGACGATGGGCTTGCCGGGGTGCGACTTGGCGAAGGTGTCGGCGAGCCAGGCGGTGAGGTGGTCGCAGCCGCAGGGTTGTCCCTTTTCGTCGACGAGCATGCAGCGGTCGGCGTCGCCGTCGAAGCAGGCGCCGAGGTCGCTCTGCGTGTTCTGCACGCCGAGGGTGGTGGGCACCATGTTCTCTTCGACGAGCGGGTTGGGTTCGTGAGCCCACTGGTCGGTGTAGGTGTCGTTGATGGCCTTGACGTCGAGGTTGTCGATACCTGCGAAGACTTTTTCGAGCAGCGTCGTGCCCATGCCGTTTGACGCGTCGACGAAGAGCTTGATGGGCTTTTGCAGCGCGGGCTTGAGGAACGAGCGGATGTGGCCGGCGTAGGCGTCCCAGATGTCCTGTTCTTCGAGGCCGCCGGTGGGCTCGCCGCAGGACTTGCCGTCGTCTTCGAGTTGCTGGGCGATGGCCTGGATCTCGTCGAGGCCGCTGCCCTTGCCAACGGGTTTCGCGCCGGCTCGGCTGATCTTAAAGCCGATGTACTCGATGGGGTTGTGGCTGGCGGTGCACTGCACGCCGCCGCACGCGCCCAGGTGCGGGATGGCGAAGTACTGGATCGAGGTGTCGCACTTGCCGACGTCGACGACGTCCATGCCCGCGGCGCGGATGCCGGCGATCAGTGCCCCGGCCATGGACGGCGCGGCGGGCCGGTGGTCACGCGAGACGACGATCTTGCCCGGGCCGCCGTTCTCCTGCTTCAGCAGTTCCGCGGTGCCGTAACCGATCTTCCACGCGTCGTCTTCGCCGAGGGGCTCGGGGTAAATCGCGCGGACGTCGTAGGCCTTGAACACGTTCGAGATCATCGTTTTCCTCTTAGGAGTAAAGGGTGCCAACAAACGATGATAAGGCTTACCCGCCCGGGCCGCGACCGGCGACACCGAATCCGAACAACTACAATCAGGCCATGGGCAAGCGATTCGTGGTTGTGGGCGGCGCGACGGCCGTCGCCGGGCTGGTGCTCGGCGCCGCGATCGTGCTCGGCCCGCCCGCGGCGCAAAACAACCGACCCGACCTCCCCTCCGACATCGACGCGCCGGGCGTCGTCGGGCCCGACGGCACCGCGCCCGGCGTCGACATCCAGCAATTCGACTACACCACCTTCGAAGTCGGCTCCGACGGACAACTCCGCGGCACACGCCTCCGCGCCGAACAAACCAATCTCAAATCCCTCGGCATCACCAACCTCGTCAAGCCCAACGCCGAGATCCGACTCGGCTCACAACGCGCCATCACCATCACCGCCGACCAGGCCGACATGGAGATGGAAGACTCCAGACCTAGAGCCGGCGTCTTCTCCGGCAACGTCGTCGTCACACTCGCCCAAGCGCCCGAAGGCGTCGAACTCGTCCTCGACCAAGACAACCCCGAACACCTCCGATTCATCCAGCAACGCATCTACCTCGACGACGCCACCAACTTCAGCATCGAAGACGACACCATCAGCACGCCCGGCCCCGTCCACGTCACCGGCCATCAAGTCGACTTCTTCGGCATCGGCCTCCGCCTCGCCTACAACACCCAACGCGAACGCATCGAACAACTGCTCATCAACGAAGGCCGGTACCTCATCGTCAATCCCGATGCCCAGCCGCCCGCCTTCGAGGCCGACGACGACGAAGACCAGGCGAATCCGGATGAACCCGAAGCCGAAGCAGAACCCACCGACGAACCGACCGCGCCCGACGCCGTCGCCGAGTTCCAGTTCTACAAGGCAACCTTTCTCGAAGCGGTCGTCGTCCGCGACGGCGTCGAGTCCGAACTCGCGGGCGATTCATTGAGCATCGACTTCTCGCTCGGCACCCCGGCCGTAGAAGTCGCCCCGATCGCGCCCGAAACCGCCGGCCGGCTGCCGCGCGTCATCCCCACCGGCCGACTCGCCCAAGCAAACGAGCCGATCAACGAACAACATCAAGACGGCACCGACCCGGTCCTCCCCGTCGTGCAAATCCCGGAGAAAAACGCGCAACGCTCGCTCCTCACGCACGACCCGAAGCGCGACATCGTCGTCACCTGGACCGGCAGCCTCGCCGTCACGCCCTACGCCCAGCGACCCGAACCGCTCGCCGACGAAGAGGACGCCCACCTCACGCTCACGGGCAAAAACGCCTACGCCCAGACCGTCCGCAACGGCGAACTGGAACGACTCGAAGCCGGCAAGCTCCAGTACCTCGTCTCGCAGGCGCGCACCGCCGCCGTCGCCACGACAGAAACCCCGCTCCGCATCGTCTCCGCCGCGCTCGGCGGCGAGATCACCGGGCAACAACTCATCGTCAATCAGTCCCGCGCCGCCGCCAGCGTCCTCGGCCCCGGCCAACTCACTTACACCAACCAGGACGACGGCAAGGCCCTCGACCTCACCTGGCAAAACCGACTCGACCTCGAACTCTACCCCGAAGACCCCGCGCCAAAACCCAACGAACAAGCACAACCGACAAACGAAGACAACGACACCCCCACCACCCGCATCGCCGGCGTCAAGACCGCCACCTTCGACGGAAACGTCACCGCGCGACATACCGACTTCGACCTCGACAGCGACACTCTCACCATCGCCTTCGCCGAGCCCGACCCACAAAACAACATCGACAACACCCCCACCGCCATCAACGCCGCCGGCTCGGTCGCCGTCAAAGCCCGAGGCGACGCCGACGACGAAACCTTCGACATCGCCGCCGGCCGACTCAGCATCGACCTCGCGCTCGATCGCGACAACGAGCCCTACGCCTCCGCCATCCGAGCACTCGACCAGGTCCGCGTCCAACGCCCCGGGTCTACCCTCACCTGCGACCGAGTCAGCGTCGAACTCTGCCCGCCCTCCCAAGCCACGCCCCAAATCGCCGGAGCAAAACCCGAACCAGCCGATCCGGTCAACGAACAAAACGCCCTTGCAGATGCAGACGCCGATGCACGAACTGACGCCGACGCCACAGCATCGACCAATGCGAGCGAACCAAACGCACCCGCTCCGACCCCGCCGAAAGAACGCTTCGCGGAGGTCCGCTCCATCCTCGCCGTCGGCACCGTCCGAGCCAACCTCGACTACGACGACCGACGCGTCGACCTCGTCGCCGACCAACTCATCGCCGACGTCGAGAACGACCGGCTCACCCTCGCCGCCGACCCCGACCGACCCCTCGCCGAGATCACCGACCTCAGCTCCGGCCGAAAGCTCACCGGCAAACTCGTCGTCATGGACGATCAGGCCGAGCAACTCGACATCACCGGCCCCGGCACGCTCGCCACCGTCCTCTCCGACCCCGGCAACCCCGACGCCACCATCGACCAGGCCTTCCTCGCCATCGCCTGGCAACGCGCCATGTCCTTCAACAACGTCACCGGCGAGGCAGAGTTCTTCCAAGGCGTTCGCAGCGAATCGAGACGATCCACCGACGCCAGCGAACTCACCTGCGACGCGCTCACCATGCGCTTCTCGCCCGACTACCAACACGACCCCAACCGACTCTTCGACGACGACGGCAAGGACCAGCACGAACGGCAAATCCGCTCCGCCAACGCCCGAGGCAGCGTCAAGTTCACCGCCTGGGCATACGACCTCAACGACCCCGAACGCATCACCAACCGCATCCGACTCGAAGGACCACAAGTCCAGGTCACCAACCAACCCGCCACCGAGATCGGCAAACGCCCCGTCGAAACCCTCGTCGTCCCCGGCCCCGGCCGAATGGTCCTCGAAGACTACCGAAACCCCAAACCCAACAACAAAGACGACAAGGCATCCATGACCGGCCGAGGCGCGACCCTCTTCAACTGGAACCAGTCGATGACCCTCGACGCCCGCGCCAACACCGCGACTCTCCTCGAAGACGTCACCATGACCCACCTCCCCAAAGACGAAAACGACAC
>JBMYUK010000267.1:0-4555 GCA_049605275.1 Phycisphaeraceae bacterium | reverse complement strand
ATGAGACGGTTCGTCAGCACCGACTCAAAGGTGTGCGAGCGCGAGCCGTCGAAGCGATCGATCTCTTCGAAGAGGACACGGTTGCCGCGATCAAGCGCCGACATCGTGTCATCGATCGCCGCGTCGGATGCGAGTTGCCGACGCACCACCGACAGCACGATCGGCAGCGCGCCCAGCGCGATCTGACCGCGCACCGCGTTGGCCTGCCGCTCGGCCTCGTCGAAGCGATCGAGGTCAGAGGCGCGAACGACCTCGCCGCGCATTGCCTGCTGCATCCGCGCCATGCGGTAGCGCAGGAAGTGGTAGCGGATGACGAGCGATCGGAGCACGCGATCGCTGTGGACGGGCTGCGCGTAGTACGGCCGAAGCGCCTCGGGCAGGTCCGCAAGAATGCCCGCGTCGAGTTGACGACCGCGCTCCGAATCCGTCACCGGGCGAGCAAGGACCTCGTCGGCGTCGTCGCGGTCGTAGATCGGCGAATGGATGTAAGCGATCTTTTGCGACAGAATCCGCTGAGCGCGGGCTTCGTGGACCGCGCGATAGATCGTCGATCGCGTCTTCTGAAACCGACGACACAGCGCCGCGACCGTGACGCCGCGCCGATACGCGCGGTCGATGATCCGCTTGTCCTTTGCCGTCAAAGGCGTCGAGCGGTCGGCGAACACCGCCTGCTCCGGGTCGGCCGCGTCGTGCCGAGCGATCAGGTGGCGGAGCGTCTCGTGGCTTCGGCTAAGACGCTTGGCGAGGTGGAGAAAGATGGCCTTGGGTGTCGCGTTTGTCGCCTCCGCGAGGCGTCGCGCCCGGCGGATCGCCTCGGCCCGTTCGGCTTCGGTCAATCGACTAAACCGCCCGGCCGCACGCACCGCGCCGCCGCGCTGAGCCTCGAACGCCTCCATCGCCGAACGCTGAATCAGCAGTCGCGGCTTGTCCTCGCCCGCGCAAACCCCCCACCGCCAACGCAAACCCCGCGCACGCCAACGCTCGATCGTCTTCAGGCTCACGCCCAGTTCCTCGGCCCAGGCGTCCATCGTTCGGCCCGCATCCGCGCCCGTCGCTGGCAACGCGATCGACCGGCTCAACGCATCGATCAACAGCCGAAGATCCGGCGCGAGCGCCTCGCCCGTCAGCATCACGCTCTCGCTCGGCGGCACCCGGCGGTCCGTCAGCCGATACACCACGTAATCGATCGGGTAGTTCTTGCCTGGCTCGATCTCGTCGTGAAACCGCTCGGCGTTGACGACGGCCTCGGCCCGCTTGGTCGTCGGCGCGTAAAGCAACTGACGCGACAGATCCGACAACTCACCGCTGCGAAACGCTCGCGTCTTCGCACGCGTCACGACGCGCCCGCCTGGCCGTACACCCGCAGCGGCATGAAACGATCGATTAAACCCAACTCGTGCGCCAACTCACCGAACCGCTCGACCGCCTCCAACTCCCTCGGCCCGACCGTGTACCGCAACACGTCGACCAGATAGTGCTCCGCGAGATCACTCGGCCAGCCGTGACGCACCGCGTACCGCTCGGCGATCAGTAAACGCTCGGGCAGGTTCGCCGCCAAACGCGACGACAACCGACCGGGCAACGCGCCGAGGTCGCTGCCCGCCCGCGTCATCCACATCGCGAACACAAACGGCAACCCCGTCAGGTCGTGCCACCCCTCGCCCAAATCCATCTGATACGGGTACTCGACCGCCAGGGGCGACCCCGTCACGACCTTGTCGCCAATCAGCAGCATCGCCTCGGGCGATTCGTCGATGCGTCCCTCGGCCGTGCGCTCGCGCGCGTCATATGCCACGATCCGCGGCCGAACGCCGAACAGCTTCGCCAGTAACACCTGCACAAGCACGACGCTCGTGTGGCTATCCGTATCCGCGTGCAAACGCGTGATCGCATCGATCGGCACACGGCTATACAGACGCACGGTCAGCGTCGGACCCTCGCACCCGATCGCGCCGACCGGCAATAGTTCGAGCGCGTCCTCGCTCTTGAAAAAATCGATCACCGGGCACAGCGCAACGTCCACCTCGCCCGATGCCAGGTCCGCGAGCAAGCGCGCCGGCACGTCCGCACGGACCGTGACGCCCGGCTCGTCATCCAGACCGTCGATCAGCGGCTTCGCGTTGAGATAGCTCACGCAACCCACGCGATGCGTCGCCGGCGTCGTGCGCGACCGGTCGTCTTCTCGGGCTGTCGAACGCGCCGGATTCATCGATGCATTATAGATCGCGCATCGCCCATCGCACGGGTTTGACCCCGCCCGCTCAGCCAAGGATCATGCGTGCTCTATGACCCAAGCGAACAAGCAAAACGATCTACCTACCGCACAGGTCCTCATCGTCGACGACGAACCCGACCACGCCGAGGTCATGGCCGAGGCCCTCCGACGCCTCGGCCACGTCTGCACGCTCGTCCACGATCTGCCCACCGCCCTCGACGAACTCAAGCACGGCCAGTTTGACCTCGTCGTCACCGACCTCAAGATGCAGAGCGACACCGACGGCATGGACGTCCTCGCCGCCGCCCGCCAATCCCAACAAGCCGCCGAGACCGTCATGGTCACCGCCCACGGCGACATCCCCACCGCGAAACAAGCGATCAAGGGCGGCGCCTACGAATTCATCGAAAAACCCATCGACCTCGACGTCCTCCGCACCCTCTGCACGCGGGCGCTCGAAACCGTCTTCCTCCGCGCGCAAAACACAGAGCTCAGACAACGCGTCGACGACCAGTTCGGCTTCGACGGCATCATCGGACAGTCGTCCGCCATGCGCGAGGTCATCGCCAAACTCAAGCAGGCCGCCCCCGCCAACATCCCCGTCCTCATCACCGGCGAGTCCGGCACCGGTAAAGAGCTCTTCGCCCAGGCCATCCACAACAACTCCCCGCGAAGCAAAAAACGCTTCGTCCCCCTCAACTGCGCAGGGCTCACCGAGAACCTCCTCGAAGACGAACTCTTCGGCCACGTCCGCGGCGCGTTCACCGACGCCGCCAAGGACCGCGAAGGACGCTTCGAATTCGCCAACGGCGGCACGCTCTTCCTCGACGAGATCGGCGACATGCCCCTCACCATGCAGCCCAAGCTCCTGCGCGTCCTCGAATCCGGCGAGGTCATCCGCGTCGGCGCCAACGAGTCCAAGCACGTCGACGTCCGGCTCGTCAGCGCAACCAACCACGACCTCGAAACCCTTGTCAAAGAAGGTAAATTCAGAAGCGACCTCTTCTTCCGCATCCGGGGCATGGAGATCAGACTCCCCGCCCTCCGAGAGCGACGCGACGACATCCCCCTGCTCGTTCAGCATTACACCAAGCAGTTCGCCGAGCAGATGCAAAAGCCCGGCCTCGCCGTTGCCGAAGACGCCATGTCCGCGCTCATGCAGTACGACTGGCCCGGCAACGTCCGCCAACTCATCAACGCCGTCCAGAACGCCGTCATCGTCTGCGACGCCGAGAAAATCGAGCCCCGCCACCTCCCCCCGGAAGTCGCGCGGGGCACAGACGCCACCCCGCCGGGTTCGATCGACACCGCGGGCCTGTCCCTCGACCAACTCGAAAAACAAGCTATCCGCAATGCTCTGCAAATCCACAGCGGCAACCGCGAAAAGGCCGCCAAGATGCTCGGCATCGGCGAACGCACCCTCTACCGCAAGCTCAACGAATACGGTTTGAAGTGATTGCGGATTGCGGATTGCGGATTTGGAATTTGGGATTGACTGAGGCAAAGAACGCATGTCGCCAGAAGAAATGATCGAGCGAACGCGGCAGTTCAGCATCCGCGCCATGCGTCTATGCGAGGCGTTACCGAATCGCCCCGATGCTTGGCATATCAAAAGTCAATTAAGCAGGTGCGCCGGCTCCACTGCGGCGAATTATCGCGCCGCGCTGCGCGGTCGAAGTAAAGCAGAATTTTCGGCCAAACTCGGCATCGTCGAAGAAGAGGCTGACGAGTCATGCCACTGGTTGCAGACCGTGATCGACGCTGACCTTCTGCCCGCCGCACGCGTGCAGCCGCTACTCGACGAGGCCAGTGAAATCACAGCGATCATCGTGTCCTCGCTGAAAACAGCCAAAGGCCGTCGCAGACCGCAGCAAACACACGACTCGAAGCAATCCGCAATCCGAAATCCGAAATCCGAGATACCCCGCATCGGTCACGGCTACGATTTGCATCGACTCGAGCCCGGGCGCGACCTGATCGTCGGCGGGCTAAAGCTCGAGCATGATCGCGGGTGCGATGCGCACTCCGATGGCGATGTGCTCTACCACGCGGTGACGGACGCGATCCTCGGGGCATTGGGGCAAGACGACATCGGCCAGTTGTTTCCCGATGACGACCCGCGCTGGCAAGACGCGGACTCGGCGATCTTTCTGCACGAGGCGTTCATGCGCATGTCGGCCGAGGGATACGCAATCGGCAATCTCGACTGCACCGTGATCCTCCAGCGCCCCAAACTCGGCCCGCATAAGCCCGAGATCAAAGCGAACCTCGCGTCACTGCTGGGCTGCGCGGTTTCACAGGTCAATCTCAAGGCGAAGACGCACGAGGGCGTCGATGCGC
>JBMYUK010000266.1:0-4560 GCA_049605275.1 Phycisphaeraceae bacterium | reverse complement strand
TCTCCGCGCTGCTGGGCGCGTCGCCGGGCGCGTCGGTGTCGACCAACATCATTTTGGAAGTCGTGCAGAAGTGTTTCGCCGATGTCCTGGCGACACCGGAGGGCCACGAGCGGATGAAGCGGATGGTGCCGACCTACGACGAGGACCTGATCCCGTCGGACAAGGCCGACCGTCAACGCGCCGCCGCAGCCGAGGCGGAGCGAACACTCGGGCTGCGAAGCGATTGAAGTGGCGTCTCGAGGGCGCTGCGTCTTACGCGCGTCGCCTTTGCAACTGCATGCGCTGAACTTCGGTGCATCGCTGCTGCATGACTTGTTCGAGTTGGCGGGCCTCGGCCGGGTCGGTGTGATCGAACTGGAGGCCGAGGTACAAGCCATCGTCGCCGAGGGCAGAGACGTGGGCGATGCGCACGGGGGCTTGGATGCGGTGATCTTCACCGATCCACGCATTGCAGCGGAGTTGGCGAGAGCGTTTGATCTGGTTGAGCACCTTGCGGGCGCCGCGGACGCTGACGCCGATGCCGCCGCCGCTGATGTTCGAGAGGCGCGCTTTGAATTCGAGCGGGTGTTCCTCGTCGAGGCTGACGAGTTCGGCGGGCTTGAGTTCGATCGCGGCGACCGATACGCGGAAGAACGAGCGCCGCTGCTCGCGCTTCGGACGCCGCCCCGGGCTGAGGATGTAGCAGGTCAAACGCACCGCGGCGTTGACTTTATAGATCAGTGTCTCCCGGATCGTGCAAGTCGCGATCAGCCGCTCGCTGCGGTGCATCAGCAGCAGGTCGATGTCGTCGCCGTTGCCAAAGGCTTTGTCGGTTAGCGCTTGACGCGGAGTCTCGACGACGATCGAGCCATCGGCCCGGACCTCGAACACCCGTCCACGATAGACCACCGGCGGCGCATCCGCATCGGCGCATCCACGCGACAACTCCGCGGGCGCATTGCGCAGCGCGTGCTGCTTCAGCATCGATTGCCACTGAGCGTCGAGTCGGCTTGTCACGAACGAACCTCCATCACGTCCGGTATCGGACGCATTCAGTCGCGGCTTAAGCATCGCCCGCCTTGCCACCGTCGCAAGCGTTGCGATCGCCACAGACGCTACACTTGCACCATGTCGCTGCTGACCCACGGCTCGGACCTACGACTGTCGCCGACCCTAGGCCCGATCTGTACAGCCACCGGCTTATCGCCGCGGCAAGCGCTGGCCTCCGTTGCGAGCGAGGGTTTCGCGGCCGTGCAACTCGACGCGACATGGCCGGGCCTGCGTCCGCGCGAACTCGATCGGTCGGCCCGGCGCGATCTGCAAGCCTCGGCCGTGCGCGACGGGCTGATGATCTCGGGCATCGACTTCTTTATCCCGACAGACCACTTCCGCGACGCAGCCCACGTCGATCGCGCCGCGGCTGCGCTGCAGGGCGCTTGTTCGTTAGCGGCCGATCTCGGACGCGTTCCCGTGAGTCTGGCCCTGCCCCTGAACGACGCGGAGCCCGGGCTGATCGATCTGATTCTCGCGACGGCGGACGGGCTTGGCGTCACGCTGGCGATCCACGACGAGGCCGACTTCGAATACGCGCGGGACTGGCTCGCGGGGCACGATCGCCCGGTCGTCGGAGCGGGCGTGGATCCGGCCTCGCTGTTGATCCGCCGGCTGGATCCCGCTTCTTCGGCGCAGTCGCTCGGGGACGCGTGGTGCGTTGCCCGCTTGTCGGACGCGAGCCGGGGACAGGCCGACGGCGGACGCTGCGTCGTCGGTCGCGGCGATCTCGATCTCTCGGCCTATCGCATCTCCGCCGATCTCGCGACGACGCGGCGCGGACCGGTCGTGCTCGACCTCCGCGGCGTCGCTTCTCCGATCCAAGCCATGCGCGAGGCCGACGCCGCCTGGCAAAACGCCGCGGAGCGGTTCTAATCGCTCGGCTGCATCGTTGGCTCGTCGTTGTCCCGCCGGCCTAGGCCGAGCATCGCCAGCGAGCCGATCAGCCCGACGGCCACGAGGTACAACCGGAACGCGACGAACATCATCAGCGCCGCCTGGTCGCTCGTGTCACTTGTCCCCACGACCAGTTGCACCGCGACGTAATCCAGCGGCCCGAGCCCGAGCGGCCCCGACACCGGCAGCGACCACAGCATCAGCACGATCGGGATCGTCCCCAGCAGATACGCGAGCGGCTGATCGACCCCCAACGCGAAACCGGCGAGCGACATCGCCCCCGCGAGGCAGAGATGGATCACCACGGCGATCGCAACCGCGACACCGAGCGCGACGAGGTGCTGGCGATAGGCGGTGAACCACGCGTCGAGATTGCGCAACGTGGTCGCAAAGGGTAGGCGATGAAGTCGCGAGCCGAGGCGCAGCCGTCGGCGTAGCGCGGGGCTCGTGTACAACCCGGCGCCGACGATCAGCGACGAGAGGCCGACCCACATCGCGATCGTGATGCGTCGAATCAGCGGATCATCGAGCGAGAGAAGGCCGATGAGCCCGACGACGACGACGAGCCCGACGAGACCGCACAGCCGATCGATCGCGATGCTGACGACGGCGTCGGCGCGGCGGTCGGTGCCCTTGGCGGCGTAGTAGGCTTTCATGACGTCGCCGCCGGTGGTACCGGGCATGCAGAGGTTAAAGAAGTACCCCGCCATCGCGAGCCGGCCGACCCTGGCGTAGCCGATCGGGATGCCGCGCGCCCGCATGAGGACCCACCACCGAAGCGCCGCGAGCGACACGATCGGTATGAACAGCAAGCCGCCGCCGACCAGCCGGGTCGCATCGGCCCGCGAAAGAATCGTGATGAACGAGGGCTTGAATTGTGGCTGGTCGTCGCCCGTGCCGAGTTCGGATTTAGCGATCGCGGCGGTATGCGAGCCGTCTTCGGTGACGAGCAGGTGCTCGATTTCCGAATCATCGAGTACGCGATACGCCCGGCCGTCCTCGCCACCGGCAATACCCTCGGCCGCGACATACCCCGGCGGCAGCCAAACCCGATCGCTCCAATCCAACGTGTACAGAATGTACCCCACCCCCACCGCCGCGATCAGCGTCCGGATGATCCAGCCCGCGTGCCGCTTCATCGGCACTCCCTGGTCCAACGCATCACGCTATGGCTCGGCTGCAATCGCTGCATAGCGGCATACAATAACGACAACTCAAACGGAGACCGCGATGCGCCCGACCGAACGATTATTACGCCGCCTGCTCGCCTCAATGATCGCGCTGTGCATCTGTCTGCCTGTGGCAGCGGTTGATGATGCGCATTGGAAGAAGGCCGACGCCGCTATCGACAAGGGCATCACCTACCTGATCGGTCAACAGGCCGAGGACGGCTCGTGGATGAGCGAGATCGGACCGGCGGTGACCGGCCTCGTTCTCAATGGGCTCATCAATCAGCCCGAGATCGGCCCGAACCACCCCGCCGCCGCCAAGGCCATCCGTTACATCCTCGACCGCGCTCAAGAAGACGGCTCGATCCGCAACGGGCCCGACGGCATCCTCGCCAGCTACAACACCGCCATCTGCCTCTCCGCGCTCGGCCCGGTCATGAACGATCCCGAAGTCGCCGAGGTCGTCCGCAAGGGACAAGACTTTCTCCGCGGAACGCAGTGGATCATCGGCATGACCGACCCCACCGGCAAGGTCATCGACAAAGATCACCCCTTCGCCGGCGGCTTCGGCTACGGCAAGCACGGCCGACCCGACATCTCCAACACGCAGATGGCGCTCCAGGCCATGCACGACACCGGCGTCGACTGCAACGACCCGACCTTTCAACGCGCCCTCGTTTTTCTCAACCGGCTCCAGGCGACCGAAGGCAACGATCTCTTCGCCGACAAATTCGAAGAGCTCGACGGCGGCTTCATCTACTCGACTTCGGTCAATAAAGACGCGATCGGCAAGCCCGAGTCCAAAGCGAATCAAGACCAAATCGACGAAGCCAAGGCCGGCCGCGCCGTCTCCGGACTGCGGACCTACGGCAGCGTTACCTACGCCGGCTTCAAGTCGCTGATCTACGCCAACCTCGACCGCGACGACCCGCGTATGCTCGCGGCCAAGAGCTGGATCTCGAAAAACTACACGCTCGATCAAAACCCCGGCATGCCCGAAGCCCAAAAGCTCCAAGGCCTCTTCTACTACTACATCACCAAGGCTCGTGCGCTCAACGCCTTCGGCAGCACCAGCATCGAAGTCCAAGGCGCCGCGACAGCGAAGATCACCGCGGCGCCCGAGGTCGCCTTCAGCGATGTTCAAGCCAAGATGGACGAACTCAAAGCCAAGGGCATCGTCGACATCGAAGTCGCGCAGGGCGAAGCCGGCAGCGGCATCGTCGTCGCTGAGACGCCGGGCACGGTGATGCGTGATTGGGGCAACGACCTCATCGCCACGCTCGTGGACCAGCAACACGAAGAAGGTTGGTGGGCGAACACCGAGACGCGTTGGCTCGAGAGCCAGCCGATCCTCGTCACCGCCTACTCCGTGCTCGCGTTGCAGAACGCGATCGATTGACTCGCCGCCGCGTGCGCCTTGTAGGATCGATCATCGCATAAGAAGCGTCAGCGACTGTCACGCATC
>JBMYUK010000265.1:0-4586 GCA_049605275.1 Phycisphaeraceae bacterium | reverse complement strand
ATTGGCATCGTCATTCATCACCTTCAACATCCTTCCCTCCATTCGTTGCAGGCTCCACCGGCGTGCCCGGCGCATACGGCTCGGGCTTGAGCAACACGCGCTGCCCCTCGACACGCAGTTCGTACGTCGCGATCTTCTCGGTGTACGGCGGCGGAGACTGGCCGTCCTCCGGCTTGTACTGGTAGCCGTGCCAGGGGCAGGTGATGCAGCCGTCGACGACCTTGCCCTCGCCCAGCGGCCCGCCCTGGTGGGCGCAGACGCTGGCGACGGCCGAGAGCTTGTCGCCCGATTCGCCGTGGCGGAACACCGCGATGCGCTCGCAGCCTCGGACCTTGACAACCTTCGCGCGATCGATCGGGATCTCATCGACCGCCGCGACATCGACCCAGCCGCTCGCCGGCCTCGCCTCCGCTTGCGCATCGCGCTTCACCTCGCGCAGGCCGGCCATCAGATGCAGCAACATCAGCCCCGCCGCCCCGCCGCCGATCAATAGCGGATACGCGAGCGACCGCTCCGCCTGCACAACACCCAACGCGACGTGCAACACGACGAGCGCGTAAGCGACGTAAACGCCCATGTGCAGCGTCTTCCACCACCTGGGCGAAAGGTTTTTGAGCCAGTAGTCGTGGCTCGTGGCGGCCATGAAAAAGAGTATCGTCAACGCGCCGAGGCCGAACCACTCGAAAGGGAAGCCGACCCACGAGTCGATGCGCGTGTTCATGGTGAAGAGTGCGGTGAAGGGATCGACCTTCCCGAACGCGCCGTACCAGAGCGTCTGCAGCGCGGCGTGTATCAACGCAACGAAAAACATCGCGACGCCGAAGTGTCGGCGGTTGTAGAGCAGCGGCGCGAATCGATTCGGGAATAACCGAGCCAGGGGTCCGATCGCCAGGATGAGATGCAGCATGACGATCGCGCACGCTCCCGTCGCACGGATCAAGAGAATCATCGGGCTCGTTGCGTGATCGGCGGGCGTCGACAAGATGCTCACGGCGAGATAAGCCGCGATGAATAGCACGATCAATAGCAGTAGTGCCGCGTCGTACACGCGCTTGTGCCGATTCCATTGCACCCAGGTGTAGCTCGCACTCATCGGCTGCCTCCGTCTTCGTCGTCGGATTCAGCGCGGTCGGTCACGCCCGGCAGATCGCCCACCTGCACCGGCTCGGCCGGACGCCAAAGCACCGCCAGCGCGAGCCCCGCCAGCGCCGCCGGCACGAGGACCAGCCACATCAACACGTGCGCCTTGCGCTGCCTCTGCGTCACGATCCGCCGCCTTTCGCAGCGCAGCGCCATTGCCACAAGACCACCGGCCAAAGCCCAACGCAACCCGGCAAGATCGCCACCCGAAACACCGCCGGCGCTCCGCTCGCCGACGGGTCGACTCGTCCGACGCCTCGCCAAACGAACGCGAATCCGATGACCAAACCGACCGCGACGTAGCCGACTACGATCAAAAGAAATAATCCAGCCATCCCATAGCCCCACGCACGAGAACAAAGACAACGGCGAGCGAAACGAAAACGCATCCAATCGCCTGTGCAGTCTAACGCCCGGCCGCGACAACCTATTCCAGCGATCCCGTTATTCTGATTGCTAAACGACGATACGGAGTCCCCCACTGATGTCCACGCACGAACCCGCCGCCACCGCCCCGCCCAAACTGATTGTCTGCGTCGCCATCGTCGCGGCGGCGATCGTGATCGCGTTCGTCTTCGGCAGGGCCTTCGATCAGGCGCCCGCGCGAACGAACGCGCAAGGTCACAATCACGGCCACAGCGACGCGGTCCCGCACCAGAGCGATCGCGACAAGGCGTCGCACGAGCATCACGCGACCGACACCGGGCCGATCTACAACGCCGGCGGCATCTGGTCGGCCGACCTCGGCTTGCGCGGACTCGCGGACCTGCTGTTTCTGGCGAAGGCGGGTGAGCGCTCGCTCGCCTGCCACTCGCTGACCTGGAGCGACGGACAACTGGTCGTCATCGACGCGACCCCGCCGACGCTTGCACCGGGCGAGCCGGACGAGCCGCTGGGCCTGGCCGTCGTCGCGGTCGATCACGTCGGCGGCGACATCGATCCGGACTTCGCCAACGCCATCCGCGATCACCTGCTCTCCCTCGCCGATAGCGAGCGGCTCATCTTCCTTACGCCGCTGCCCGGGCCCGACAAGCGACCCGCACGCGAAGACCCGTACGACTGGAGCTTCCTGGCCAGCGACGAAACGATCAGCGGCAAGATCGACCTCTACGATCTTTCGGATACCGAGCCGCAGGCCGACCTGCCCGGCAAGCCGCAGAGCGGGATGCTCCTCGCCGTCGCGGAAGAAGCGCTCGATCGGCCGGATCTCGAATCGGTCCAGGCGTACCTGCAACAACTCGAACAACCCGAGCCTGCGTCGAGCGCCGCGGCCTTCGAGCTCAGCCTGATGAGCCCGTACGCCGTGATGCCGAGGCTGACCGCTTGGCTCGGTAACGGGGCCGACGCCGAGCGGTTGAACGATGCGCTCGCGCTGGCTCGCGCGATGCACATCGGCGCGGACGCATGGATCGAACAGGCGGCCGCGTCCGAGGCCGATACGCTGCGCGCCCAAGCCGCTCGGGCGCTTGGCGACCTGGCCGAGTTCGTGTCAGACCCGATCCCGCATCTGACGCGGTTGGCGGAGGATCAGGAGTCGATGGACGTGCGATACGAGGCATTGGTGTCGACGCGCGCGATACCGGGGCGCGTGGCCGCGGGCGTGGCCGAGCTCGTCGAGCCGTACGAGATGACCGACGCGATGCGGCTGGTCTACCGGGCGACGATGGACGAGCTGCTCGCGTTCGGCGAGCCCGTGCCCGCCGACAGCCGAGCGAACCGCCTGCGACGCATGACGATCACGCAGCTGCTTGCCGAAGCGCGCGACCCGCTGGTCTGCGCGATCCTGCTCGAGCGCACCGACCTGCCGGACGACAAGATCGGCGAGGTGCTCGGCCAGCTCGCCGAGGCCAACGGCACCGTGCCGCTCATTTCGCTCACGAACCTGCTCGAATCCATGACCCCCCGCACGCTCGCCAAGCGGACCGTGCTGCTCGAAACGCTCGTGGATTGGGAGGCCGACGAACTCGACGCGCAAACGCCGCGGCTGACCGAACTCGCGCTGGGCAGCGGGCCCGACAAGCTGCGCAGCGCCGCGGCCGCCGCCATGCTCAGCGCGAAGAAGAACGAGGCCGTGCAGATCATCGGCATCCGCCCGGTGCTGTTTCGCGCCTTTGAGTGGATCAAGGCCCCGACGCTGCTGACACAACTCGCCCCCGCCGTGACGCAGACGGCTCTCTCCGACACGAAAGCGCAGACCGACGCCCGCGTCGCCGCGCTCGATATCTTCGGCCGCCTGCCCGACTCGGCCCTCGGCCCGGCGCAGATCGAAGCGCTCCTCGAGCTCGCGCGAAAGGCCAGCGACACCGACCTGCGCTTCGCCGCGATCCGCGCGGTCAACGCCCTGCCCGATTCAATCAAGCCGGTCGGCATCGACGACCTCACGCTCACCCGGCTCAAAGTCACCGCCATCGCCGGCATGAAGTACGACAAGGAATCGCTCACCGTCACCGCCGGCCGACCCGTCGAGCTCGCCTTCGTCAACCCCGACACCATGGAGCACAACCTCGTCGTCACGCTACCCGGACGCGCCGCGGAAATCGGCGCCGCCATGAGCGCCGACCCCACCGCCGCCGCCGCGGTCGGCTACGTCCCCGAAGATTCGTCGGCCGTCCTCTTCTTCACCCGCATGCTCAAGCCCGGCGAGTCGCAGACCCTCCGCTTCATCGCACCGAAGAACCCCGGCAGCTACGACTACGTCTGCACCTACCCCGGGCACTACGGCTCGATGAAAGGCATCCTCCAAGTCGTCGCACCGTAAAGACTCGACCATCACGCGATTGCGGTAGACTCTCGCTTCGACCTCGAATCAAAGCGACAGGAGCCCGCGAGCATGGCACTTCTCCTCGGCATCGACATCGGCACGTCCGGCACCAAGACCCTGCTCTGCAACACCCGCGGCAGCGTCGTCGCCACCGCCACCGTCCCGCACAGCGTCTCGACCCCCAAGCCCGGCTGGTCCGAGCAGGACCCGGCGATGTGGTGGACCGCCGTCGGCAAAGCGACCAAGGCCGTGCTGCGCGAGGCCGGTGCGGAGAAAGAAGACGTGATCGGCGTGGGACTGTCGGGGCAGATGCACGGCTCGGTTTTCATCGACGCCGACGACGCCGTGCTACGCCCCGCACTCTTGTGGAACGACCAGCGCACGGCCAAGCAGTGCGACGACATCGAGAAGGCCGCCGGCGGACGCAAGAAGCTCATCAACATGGTCGGCAACCCCGCGCTCACCGGCTTCACCGCGCCCAAACTCCTCTGGGTCCGCGACAACGAGCCCAAGCTCTTCAAGAAAACCAAGCGCGTCCTGCTGCCCAAGGATTACATCCGCCTGCTCATGACCGGCGTGTACGCGACCGAGGTCAGTGACGCATCGGGCACGCTCTTACTCGACGTGAAGAAGCGGGCGTGGAACAAAACGCTCATGAAAAAGCTCGACCTCGACCCCGAACTCA
>JBMYUK010000264.1:0-4593 GCA_049605275.1 Phycisphaeraceae bacterium | reverse complement strand
CCGAGCCGGTCGCCTGCGCGTGCTGCTACAACCGCGCGGCGTTGGCCTACCCCGAGGCGAACACCCGCCCGCTGTACCTCGGCCGAGACGCGGTCGAACTCCCGCTCTGGGCACAGGACAAGACCACCGTCACACCGGTTTACGCCGACCTCGGCGACAGCAGCGGGCCGCTACTTTTTACAACCGCGCACAACCGGCATCTGGACCTCGCAGCGCCCGATGCGCTGCGATACCTCCGTCCGCGAGCGATCACGCTCAGCGCGATCATGCGCTCCGAACGCTGCGACCTCTTCATCCACGGCATCGGCGGCGGCGTCTACGACCAGGTCACCGAGCGGTGGTGGCGCGACTGGACCGGCGAAGACCTCGCGCCCAAAGCCGTCGTCAGCGCAGACGTCTATCTCCCCTTCGACGCGCCCACCGCAACCCCCGGCGAGCTCGCCCGCGCCCAGTGGTTCGCCCACCACCTGCCGCACAATCTCGATCGGTACACCGAGGCGAAAGACGAAGACGAGTCCGCTCGGCGGCATGAAAAACGCGAGCTGCTCGACCACATGAACGACGACCGAAACCCTCGGCGAAGGGCCAAAGCCTTCCGACGCATCCACGCGATCAACGCGGCGCTCGGCGATCGACACCGAGCGAGACTCGACGCGGCGCGCGACGCCGCCGCGGCCGCTCGGCTCGGACAGGCCAACGCGGCCGTCGCCGCGCGACGCGACTGGTGCTTTGCGCTCTATCCCGATCGGCAACTCAATGACCTGGCGGAGCGGATTCGTGCGGGCCTCGACGCATCGCGTGGATGAACGCGACGGCCGACTGCCCGCGCAGCGTCAGCGCGTGGTGCACCGATCGCCCGTCGGCCTCTTTATCGACAAATCCGTTGATGCTCAGCTCGCGCAGGTGGCCCGACGCCGTCTTGACGTTGAGGTCCAGCCCCTTCGCGCAGCCGTCCAGCGTCAGGCCCGGCCGCTCGGCCAAGAGCAGCAGCAGCGCGATGCGGTGGTGGTTCGCAAACCCGCGGACAATCGCTTCGAGTTGTTTGTTCTCAGAAAGAGGCAAGGCGTTTCCGGTCGTACACGCGTCGTGCGCGGTTGTCGCGGAAGTCCTTTTCCAGCGTCGGTGCGAGGCGAGTTCGCCTTGGCTCGGCGATTATACTCTCGGCTTCTCAAGAATGAACCACATTTGAAGTTATTTTGGCCGTCGAAAGCGGCTTACATGCCTATAATCTTGAGTTTGCAAGTTCTTGAGAGTTAAAGATTATACTAGCCACTGACCAGATTTCACGTCGTGAAACTTCGCGACTGGACAAAGCACCTTGCGTTTTTCTGGCATCAATCGCTATCGCCAATTGATCGGGGGGACAGGCATTCTTGCCTGTCGATAGGCCGTATGCCTAGAACGAATCACGATTCGGCTTCGCCGAACGACAGACAGGAATGTCTGTCGTCCCGCCAGAAAAGACGCCGGGTACGCGAGCAGCATCGCAGAATAGCAGATAAACAGAACATCGAGACGTCAGCACATTTTCTGCTTTGCTGCGTTTCTCAGGTTCTACCCTTCCTCGTGTGAGGCGGCGGCTTGTAAACATGTCAATCCGTATTGACGCGTTGCGTAGCCGCCGGGCAACGCACGGGGGTCGAGTCATTTCGACTTTGATCGCGGTCACGCCATATATGTCCCAGTTGATTCGACCCCCGCGTGTTACGCGGCGGCTATCAGGCGCGCGAGGTTTTTGCGGGATACGTCCTACATCTTCGTGCGGATTTCCGGATCGATATCAGTCGTCAGATACACCTGTACGAGAAGCGCCCATCAATAGCCGGAGACCTACGGGCTCCGGACGCGAATGCGGTTGTTTGTGGTGACGCCCAGCCCGTTCTCTTGTCCGGCGTCCGTAGGCCGCCGGCTATTTTCAACATCTCAAAACGCCGTCACGCGTCGTGCTCTTGTGTATACCCGGAAACGCCGTGCTATTCGAAGCGTACGCCGGTGACGAACAGCATGGCGTCGTGTCGCATCTCGTTGTTGCCGAGGTACATGCCCCATCGAAACTTGGTTTTGCCCTTGGGTCGATCGAAGGCGCCTTCGCCGACTTTTCGCTTGTTGTAGTAGACCTCGTAGTCGTGGCCGTTGTCTCGGACGCCGAGGATAAAGCTCTTGCCGATCATGTTTCGGGCGAGGGTTTCGTCTTTTCCTCGCCGACGGTTGAGCTTGACCTCTCCGTTTGATGAGAGGCCGATGGAGACCGCCCAGTCGTTGTCGTCGTTTTTGACTTGAAAGATCATCGCGCCGTGCGGCTGAACGATCGTGTACGTGCCCTGCCAGGCGTGCCAGGGTCCCTTGGTCCAGGCGAGATCGGAAAAGGCCTCGACGCGCGCCGCGTTCTTTCGGCCGTTGCGGACGTTGTGCTCGCCTCGGAAGAGTCGGAAGACCTGCGTGCTGGCGTCTTCCTGGTACCAGCGGGTCCACTTGGCAAAGTCGCTGGGCTTGATGTGGCTGTGGCAGAGGGTGTGCAGCCGGATGTTGCCGGGCACGGGCTTGTCGCTGTTGGGCGCCTCGCTCAGACGCTTGTGGTTGATGTGGATGGTCGAGCCCTTGACCCCGGCGGTCGACTGTCGGCCGATGGGAAAGGCCTTGCTGTTCACCAACTCCTGAAACGTCGGGTCCGTGCCATCCCGCCGAAAGAGCCTGTCGTCGTCATCGCCGAGCGCGACGCCGCCGAGTGGCAAAGCCAACGCCGCCGCCCCGGCCCCCGCCCGTGCGAGCAGGGTCCGACGATCAAGCCGTTCAGATGGATGACGCGGATCCGTCACATCGATCTCCAATCAATTGCGACAAGATTATACTCCCCCCACCGCACCACCAGACCACGGAAGACGACATGGCCATTGAAATCGAAGCGAAGATGCGATTGCACCACCCCGACGCCCTGGTCGCTCGGCTCGACGAATTGGGCGCGACGCTCACCGACCGACTGAGCGAGACCAACTCGTACTTCGACACCGCGCAGGGCACGCTCAAGTCCACCGACCAGGGCCTGCGCACCCGCGTCGAGGTCGCCAACGCCGGCACGCCCGACGAAACCATCACGACCAAGATCACGCACAAGGGCCCGCGCGCGATGGGCAAGCTTAAGTCGCGCGTCGAGAGCGAACTCAACGTCGACAACGCCCGCGACGCCGCGGTGCTCCTGGGCGCGCTCGGCTACCAGCACGTGCTGAGCTTCGAGAAGCGACGCACGCGCTACGCGCTGGACGGCTGCCGAATCGAACTCGACGAGTTGCCCGTCATCGGCCGATTCATCGAGATCGAAGGCGACACCGAAGACGCCGTCATCGCCGTGCGCGAGAAGCTCGGCCTGGCCGACGAGCCGCTGATCAAATCCAGCTACATCGCCATGCTCAAAACCCACCTGCAGGAAACCCACAGCAGCGAGGCGATGATCAAGTTCGACGACGAAGCGAGTGTCGTGCAGGGGTGAGGTCGAGATCGGGTCTGCTTTGAACCGCAAAGGCGCGGAGGGCGCGGAGGGCGCTGAGCAAGGCAGACGTTGTCCACAGATTTCGCAGATGACACAGATTCCAAATCCAAATCTGTGTCATCTGTGAAATCTGTGGAAGAAATGGTTTGCTGCCTTCCTCCGCACCTCTGCGCCTCCGCGGTTCAAAAAAATAACGGTCGTGCTACTGCTCGCAGTCTGTCCTGACGCGGTGGATGAAGGCTTGCCAGAGCTGTTGGGTGACCTTGCCGGGCTGTTGGTCGGCGATCGGGTTGCGGTCGACTTGGGTGATCGCGGCGAGCAGGCTGCCGGTGCCGGTGATGAAGAGTTCGTCGGCCGCCGGGAGATCCGCCGAGGTAAACGCCTGTTCGTGCACGGGGATGTTCAGTTGCCTAGCCAACTGGATCACGACGTTGCGGGTGATGCCTTCGAGGATGAAGCGGTCGGCCGGGTGGGTGTAGAGCTCGTTGTCGAACACGGCGAAGCAGTTGGTCGAGGCGCCTTCGGTCACCCGGCCGTCGCGGACGAAGAGCGCTTCGCCGGCGCCGGCCTTCGCGGCCTTGGTCTTCGCCAGCGAGTTGGGCAAGAGCATCAGCGACTTGATCCAGCAGTTGTGCCAGCGGTCGTCGAGAGTGGTGATCGCGGCGATGGACGGGATGGGTTGATCCGCGACGAGCTGCGGCGCTTGCTCGGCGCTGAGATAGATCGTGGGCGTCAGGTCGTCGGCGATAATGTGATTGCGCAGGCCCGCGCCGCGCGTGACTTGCCAGTAGACGCGGGCGTCGGATAAGCCGTTGCGCGCGACTAGTTCGTCGCTGATGTCGGCGACGGCCTTGGCGTCGAAGGCGAGATCGATCCCGTCGAGCGAGCGCTCGAGTCGCTCGACGTGCTCGGCCATGGTGAAGGCCTTGCCGTTGAAATAGCGCACGACCTCGTAGACGCCGTCGGCGAAGTGGACGCCGCGTTCGTCGACGCTCAGCACCGCGTCGGCGCGGTCGAGGTGTCGGCCGTTGAGATAGACGATCGAAGCGGACATGGTGTTGGGTGTTGGGTGTTGGGTGTTGGGTGTTGGGTGTTGGGTGTTGGGTGTT
>JBMYUK010000263.1:0-4620 GCA_049605275.1 Phycisphaeraceae bacterium | reverse complement strand
GTGCGATTCGCATGTCGGTCTCCGCGTGGGAAGGTTGTTTCTGAGGCATTGGGTTGTACGGCGTCGCCGTCCCTGGCGACGCGTCGTGATTGGGTGGATGATAGTCACGGCCGGGGGCCATCTCAACTATCGCAAGGCGAAAAACGCGGTTTTTCGGCGATCCGGGGCGGCGGCGGCGATGCCGATAAAATGCCAGCTAACTACTTGACGTTACCTATCAGGGGTGAGATAATTAAAGTGAGTAACGTTATTACACCGGTTCGCTGCGGCGGTCCAACGTGTGGAGACGACGATGAAGACAATGATGCCCCTTGCCGCGGCCGGTGCCGCCCTGCTGTTCTCGACCGCCGCGACTGCACAGATCGCGGTGCCGGCGACTTACGAGCTGCGCTACAACCCCGAGGACGGCTCATTGAGCATCGCGACCTTCGACGGCCCACTCTACACCTACTCGATCAAAACCACCGGCGACCCGTCGCTCGACGACGGCTTTGTCGAAGAAAACCACATCCTGCTGCCCGATGCGCCCGGCGGATTGGAAGACCCGCGGAACAACTCCGAGGACGACGAGCTTTCGCAGTCCGACTTCGACGCCTGGAACGGGCTGGGCGCGTTCAGCCTCGGGCAAGTGCTCCCGAGCGGGCTGACCGAGTCCGAGTTCAACGCGATCGTCGACATGGATAGCGCGAGCACGTTCTACGTCGACGAACTCGGGGCCGGCGCGTTCAAGGAATTCGACATCGTGTTTGTGCCCGAGCCGACGTCGCTGGTGCTCTTGGGCATCGGCGTGGCAATGCTCGCGCAGCGTCGCCGGGGGCGCTAAAGGCCTTGCTCGATCTCGGCTTCTGAATTATGCTTGAGCCAGCGTTGGCGAGGCGCAACCCCACCACTCGCCGCCGGTGACGGCCTGCTTACGTTCCGACATCCCGTCTGTGAAACGAGGCAGCTATCGCACCGACTCCCCCTAACGATCTTTCGTCGCGCATCCGCATCGTCAACGCCGAGGTCCCCGAGCCTCCGATGGTGGCCGAGCCGTCGCTTTCCGCGATCGCCGAGCGGTTCAACAACCTGGTCATCATGGTCCGTGCCGACCCGATCATCTGCGGGCATTCGACCGAGGCGCGCAACCTGGCCGAGGCGGCTCACGCGGCGGGTCTCGAAAAGATTCACATCGTCAGCTATCCGATCGAGACGCTCAAGGCGTCGGGCCTGCCGCTCAAGCCGTTGGCGTCGGTGCAGTCGTATTCGCAGGGGATCACCGTCGATCGCCCCGAGCCGATCGGCGATTACAAGGTGCTGGACGGCCGACTGAGCTACGCGATCTCGGGGCATATGATCGACCTGTTGAACAGCTGCGAGGGGCCGACGCTGGTGATGGACCTCTACATCGTGCCGCACGGCATGATGGTGATGAACGCGGTGAACGCGCAGCAGCACTTCGGCCCGCGCGGCCGAGTTGCGACGATCGCCGAGGCGGTGGGCTCGGACATCACCAACGTCGTCAACGAAGCGCTCAAGACCGGGCAGATCGGCGCGGCGCAGCTGGTCCTCAGTAACTACCTGCAGCACGAACTGCCCGTCGCCGTCTCCGCCTACACCCGCGACCTCATCGTCGAAGCCGGCCGAAAGGTCGACGCGGTCATCGGCACGCGCTTCGAAGACCAGCTGCGCGAGCGCGTCGAGATCAGCTACCCCGCCATCGACACCTCGCAGTACGTCGGCATCGAGAACCGCCCCAAGCGCGTCAACGAAGCGCTTCTGGAGCGCGGCCTCGAGCGCGACGGCTACATCCTCTTCCTCAGCCGACTCGCGCGGGCCAAGGGCGTCGACGACCTCATCCACGCGTACCGCGCCTCCGACTGCTACGGCGAGAAGAAACTGGTCATCTGCGGCAACGGGCCCGAGGGCGAGCGGCTGCACGAGCTCAGCGACAGCGACCCGAACATCACGATCTTCCACGACGTCAGCGACGAAGAGAAGGCGCTCTTGATGAACGGCTGCGCGATGTACTGCCTGCCCAGCAAGGCCCGGCCGGAGTTCACCGAGACCTTCGGCATCGCCATCGCCGAGAAGATGCTGGCCGGCGGACTGGGCCCGGTCGTGACCACGCGCACCGGCGGGATCCCCGAAGCTACCGGCGACCAATGCCTCTATCACGAAGCGGGCAACGTCGCCGACCTCAGGCGCGCGCTCGACGAGGCCTACGCCATGACCGACGACCAGCGCTTGCAGCTCAGCCGGGACGCGCGGGCCTACGCGATGCGGTTCGATCGCGCCGCGGTGTTCGCAAACCTTGTGGACATGCTCGCCGCCCCTAAGCACGCCAAAAACGAGGCGCTCGCGTGACGATTCGCGCATCTGCAGCCGTTCCGCTCGAATTGCCGAGCAAGCGACCCGCGTTGCAATAGACCGCGAAACGCCAGCGGACGCTTCTCCGCTAACCTACTCCCATGCCCAAGCCATCGATCCTGGACGACGTCGATCCGTTCATCGGTTGCGAGCCGATGGATGTCGTCGTACCCAATGGCCTCGCCTCCGCGTGGTTCTTCCCCAAGCCGATGATCGGCAACACGCACCCGGGCGCGACGATCCCCTTCGGCATGGTCTCCGCATGCGCTTACTCCGGCGGCTACCCGACCGGCTACGGCCGATGGGGCAAGTGCACCGAAGGCACGCCGCCCGAGCTCTTCGACAAGCGACAGTGCCAGGGCTTCACGCACTTTCACCCCTCCGGCGTCGGCGCGATCCGCAAGTACTACAACTACTCGCGCGTCGTGCCGTTGACCGACCGGCTCGGCGGACTCAGCGCGATCGATCGCCCGCATGAACTGATCGATGAGCAGGCGAGCCCCGGTTACTACGCGTGCACGCTGAAAGACACGGGCATCCGGGCCGAGGTCTCGGTCACCTCGCGCGGCGCGGTCCATCGCTACACGTTTACCGAGGATTGCCGGGCCATGATCGCGGTCGACCTCTCGCACGGCGGGATCGCGATCGAGGACGGTCGAACCATCCCGCAGCGCGCCCACTGCGAGGTTGACGGCGTCAACACCGCCCACGCCGAGGTCGTCGTCGAAGGCGTCACGCTGAGCACGGCGATCAGCCTGCGCTACTACGAAGAAGAACCGACGGCCGAGCTGTGGGAAGGCGATCGCGTCCTGCCCGATCAGGACGAGCTCGCGCATCAATACATCCGCGAGTCGACGTTTCAGCCGTTTGGCGTGCTATTCATGATGCCGGTCAAGGCGGGGCATCAGCTCGAACTCCGGCTCGGGTTTAGCTGGCGCTCCGCGCGCAGAGCGCGCAAGAACATCCCGACCCGCCGCTTCAACGTGACGCGCGAGAAGGCGGCCGAGCGATGGCAAGACAAGCTCGCCGCCATCGAGATCGAGGGCGGCACCGATGCGCAGCGCCGCGTCTTGCGCACCTCGCACTACCGCAGCCTCATCAAGCCCTGCGAAGCGCACAACGAGTCGCCCTTCTGGCCCTGGGACAGCCCGTTCTATTTCGACATGTCCACGATGTGGGACTTGTACAAGACGCAGCTGCCGCTCGCGCTCAGCCTCTACCCCGACTTCGGTCGAGACTTTGTCAACAGCCTGCTCAGCATCGTCGAAGTCGAAGGCAACTTCCCCATCGGCTACCGCATGGCCCGAGGCTACGACCGCTTCGCACACCAGGCCAGCGCACTCGCACACGTCACCATCGCCGATGCGCTCACCCGAAACATCCCCGGCATCGACTGGGAACGCGCCGCCACCATGATGGTCCGCGACCTCTCCCGAGCCCAGGGCGAAGCCTTCATGCAGCAAGGTCTCGTCCACCCCATCACCCACACGCTCGATCTCTCCTACGGCTGCTACTGCACCGCACGCGTCGCGCAACACGTCGGCGATCAACGCCTCTACGAACAAATGATCGACAAGGCGCGCAACTGGAAAAACGCATACGACAACGACACCGGCCTGCTCAAGCACTCCACCTTCTACGAAGGCGGCAAGTGGAACTACTCCTTCCGACTCCTCCACGACCTGCCCGGACGAATCGAACTCTCCGGCGGCAATCGGCCCTTCGTCGAACAGCTCGACCGCTTCTTCGGCTTTAACGCTAATCCAGCGCCGCGCGTCGGCTGCCAACCCCTGCCCAACGAGATGCGACTCGGACACGACCTCCACCGATTCGAAGGACTCTGCAACGAGCCCGACATGGAAGTCCCCTACGCCTACGCCTACGCCAATCGTCACGACCGACTCTGCGACGTCGTCCGCGAGGGACTCAAACTCTTCACACCCACCCCCGGCGGCATGGTCGGCAACGACGACTCCGGCGGCATGACCTCCTGGTACGTCTGGTCCGCCATCGGGCTCTTCCCCGTCGCCGGCCAGGACCGATTCGTCATCGGCACGCCACTCTTCAACCGCACCACCCTCCGACTCCCACAAGGCCCGTTCACCCTCAACGCGAACAACACCAGCGACACCCACCGCTACGTCGCCGCCGCCCGTCTCAACGGCCAACCCCTCGCACAACCTTTCCTCGCCTGGAACGACCTCGACAACGCCACCCTCGACCTCGACATGACAGACCGCCCCACCGACTGGGCCACCGCCCGCGACTGAT
>JBMYUK010000262.1:0-4625 GCA_049605275.1 Phycisphaeraceae bacterium | reverse complement strand
TCGAGTTCTATGACTTCGTCATCTTCGTGTTCTTCGCCACCGTCGTCGGCCAGCTGTTCTTCCCGCCTGACATTCCCGAGTGGCTGCGTCAGGTGCAGACCTTCGGCATCTTCGCGCAGGCCCAAAGCGAAGTCAGCGACACGCTCACGCTCACCTATGGCTTGGACTACTACCGCGATCAAGTCGATACCTTCGGCAGCGACACCGGCTCGGTCCCCACGACTTTTGTGCAGGGCCAGTTCGGCGACGACGCGACGTACGACCTGCTCGGCGTCTACCTGCAGGGCGAGTTCGACGTCACCGAGCGGTGGAACCTCGTCGTCGGCGGGCGATGGAACTACGCCGCCGCCGACGCCGACCGCGTCAACAATCCCGCGATCCCCGGCAGCGATCCGACCAACCCGGCCGACGTCATCTCGATCAACGACTCGTGGAATGCCTTCGTCGGAAGCGCACGATTGAGCTACGAGATCGAGCCGGAACGCCTCGTCGTCTTCGGCGGGGTCTCGCAGGGCTTCCGAGCGCCCAACCTCTCCGACCTCACCGGCAACATCAGCGCGAACGCCACCGATATCGAAGTCGCCAGCCCCGGCCTCGAACCCGAGTACTACACCGCGCTCGAGATCGGCTTCAAAGGCCAAGGCGAAACCTACGCCTGGCAAGCCTCCTACTACTACACCATCATCGAAGACCAGATCGTCCGCTTCGGCACGGGCAACCCGAATGAGTTCACCCGCGGCAACATCGGAGACGGCTACGTCAATGGCATCGAACTCGACGGAACATATAAACCCACCAAAGAACTCACCCTCTTCGCCAACGCGTTCTGGCAACTCGGCGAGGTCGATTCGATCCCTGTCGCAGGCGGACCCATCGTTCCCGAGTACATCGAGCGCAACCCGCCGATCACCGTCAACGTCGGAGCACGCTACGACGTGCCCGACCACCCGCTGTGGCTTTACGGCATCGTCACTGGCGCGACCGACGCCGACTTCGTCACCTCGCGCGACGCCAGAGACACCCAGCGCGTTCCCCCAGGCGGTACGCCCGGCTACGTCACGCTCAACCTCGGCGGCGGCTGGGAATTCTCGAATAACCTCGAACTCACCGTCACCCTCGAAAACGTCACCAATGAGGACTACCGCGTTCACGGCTCGGGCAACAACGCCGCGGGCTTCGGCGTCATCGCTACGCTGGACTGGACCTTCTGATGCGCGCGGCCTGTCAGAGCATGAAGCGCAAACGAGTGTCACGAACAGTCATCCAAACAGGTGTCACTCGCTCACGCTTCATGCTCTGAGGTGAGGACTACTTTTTGCGCCAGCGTGTGACATCCAGGCCGCCAATTACGTCACAATCATGCAACCTTGGCAAGACCCGAAACGTGGACATCAATCTCGAGGACATCCCGCCGCATCGTGTCAAGCCGTTTCGCTTCTCGCAACGGCTAATGGGGCTGTGCTTCGGCTCGTCGTTCACGCTGCATGGCGCGGTGCTCGTCGGCATGGTGTTCGCACACATGCAGATCGAGGTGCCCGCTTCCGCTCGCTCACGCGAGATACCCGACGGCGATCGACACGTCGTCGCCGTGACTTTCTCGATGCAGATGACCAACTTTGCGACAACACCCGCACATACCGAGCCTAGCGACACACAGCCGTTGGACAGCGACGGGCAACCCGCCAATCCAACGACGAACCCCGACGCGTTGCCGCCCGATGCCAGCGAACACCCGATCGACACACCGCAACCAAACCGGTCCGACCTGATCTCGATCCCCGATCCGAACGCGGCGACGCGCCAACTCGTCCAAGCGCTCGCCGAGACGCCGCCCGCGATGACCCCGCCGGACGAATCACTCGCGCCGTCACCCAACTTGGACGAGTTGTTTGATCCGTTAAAGCACATCGAGCCGAGGCTGGATGCGTCGGATGAGAGCATCGTGTTGCTCGACCCGCTCGCGCCCGAGTTGCTCCAACAGCTTGCAACCGTCTCGGATCAGCAGATGAAGGAAGACAGCGCGTCTGGAGAGCAGGCTGCTGCGCCCAGCGAGGGGGAGACAACGGACATCGCCGAAACGGATCGTGCAGCCGAACCTGCTGCTGCGAGCGAGGAAGACGCCGAGCCGCCATCGGATGACGAGCCCCGCGAAGCGGATCGCGATGACGAGTCCAGAGACGACCGCGTCGCCGAGTTCTACGACGAAAACGCCGTGGATCAGCCAATCGCGTTCAAGCGAAAGGTGCGACCGGTGCAGTCGTACAAGTCGAAACGCTTCGGCGACACCGGCACGATACGCATCCTCGTGACCGTCGATAGCGACGGCCGACTACTCGACTACAAAGTCATCGACGACGCGGATCAACCCAGGCTCCTCGCCGCTGCGATCAAGGCACTCGAGGCCTCGACTTTCGCGCCCGCCATCCTCGAAGGCAAGCCCGTGCGCAGCACTTGGGGCATCGAGTATCGCTTCTGATTGGGTAGGTGTTGCCGAGGTTTCCGGCCGTTCCCAAGCGGATGTTGCGAATCGCAATCCCCGTTAAAATCACCACATGAAACCCGACGTGTACATCACCGGCCTCGGCCCGGTCTGCGGCCTCGGGCTCGGCATCGACGAGGTCTGGCCCAAACTCCTCGCCGGCGAATCCGCCATCGCGCCCGTCCGCGCGTTCGACGCCTCGGCCTTCGGAGCGCCGCTCGCCTGCGAAGTGCCCGACGATTTCAAGATCCGAGACTACGTGCCCAAGTCCTACCGCAAAGCAACCAAGGTCATGGCTCGCGACATCGAGTTCGCCGTCGCCGCCGCACACCTCGCCGCCAAAGACGCCAACCTCCAAACCGCCGCCAACAGCGACGCCCCCCACTACGACCCCGCGCGCGTCGGATGCCACATCGGCGCGGGACTCATCGCCGCCGACACCGACGAACTCACCATGGCCCTCGCGAAATCGCAGCGCGACGACGCCACCTTCGACATCCACGACTGGGGCAACGAGGGCATGACCCACCTCACCCCGCTCTGGCTGCTCAAGTACCTGCCAAACATGCTCGCCTGCCACGTCACCATCGTCCACGACCTCCAAGGCCCGAGCAATACCATCACCTGCGCCGAGGCCTCCGGCGGACTCAGTCTCGGCGAATCCCTCCGCGTCATCCAACGCGGCCAAGCCGACGCCTGCTTCTGCGGCGGCGCCGAATCCAACCTCAACCCCATGAGTTACATCCGCCAGGTCTTCACCGAAAGACTCACCAAAACCGACGACCCCGACGCGCCCGTCAGACCCTTCGACCAGACCGCAGACGGCAGCGTCGTCGGCGAGGGCGGCGGCATCCTCATCCTCGAATCCGCCGACACCTTCGCCAAGCGCGGCGGCGAAAATCCCTACGCCAAGGTGCTCGGCTTCGGCGCAAGCCAATCGCTCAACCCTGCCAAGCGATCGCAACAGCCCGACGCGACCGGTCGAGGCCCGATGCTCGCCATCAAGAACGCCCTGCGCGATGCCCAACTCGAACCCGACGCCATCGACGCCGTGATCGCCCTCGGCCTCGGCCACCCCGAGTGGGACACCGCCGAAGCCAACGCGATCAAGGATGTCTTCGGCGACCGCACCGCGAATATCCCCGTCGTCTCCACCAAGGCATCGATCGGCAACTGCTCGGCCGGCGCCGGCGCACTCGACCTCGCCTTCGCCGCCAAAGCACTCAAAGAACAAGCGCTGCCAAAGATCACCCACCGCGACCAACCGATCGACGGCATCACCGCGACCGAGCCGACCCAACTCGAAAAACTACTCATCCTCACCCCCGGCTTCGGCGGACAGAACACCGCGATCATTTTGGAGAATGCCTAAATGACCCAACGCATCGTCATCACGGGTATGGGATGGATCACGCCGCTTGGACACGACCTCGAGTCCGTCTGGGCCGCCTTGCTCGCCGGGCAATCCGGCGTCGATACAACCACGCGCTTCGACGCGTCGACCTTTCCAACCACCTTCAGCGCGGAGGTGAAGGACTACGACCACAACGATTACGTCAGCAAAAAAGAACTGCACGAAGGCGTCGGGCTGAACACCAGCTTTGCGCTGGGCGCAGCGGTGCAGGCCTGGAAGATGGCCAAACTCGACGACTTCGAATCGCTCGATTCGTCGCGCCTGGGAATCTACCTCGGCTCGGGCGAGGGCTCGCTCGACTTCGACAACTACGTCGCGGCCAACCTCGCGGGGTGGAACGCCGAGGAGCGCAAGATCGACGGCAAGGCCTGGGCGACGAAGGCACACGCATGTCTCAAAGCCCTCGTCGAGATCGAGCAGGAGCCCAACATGCCGCTCACCCATCTCGCGCTCGAGTTCAACGCCGAAGGCCCGACCTACAACTGCCTCACCGCCTGCGCCGCCTCGACTCAGGCCATCGGAGAAGCGAGCCAGATCCTCCGCTGCGGCGACGCCGACGTCATGATCACCGGCGGAGCCCACACGATGATCCACCCCCTCGGCGTCACCGGCTTCAACCGCCTCACCGCACTCTCCAACCGAAACGACACCCCGCAGACCGCGTCGCGCCCGTTTTCCAACGACCGCGAAGGCTTTGTCATGGGTGAGGGGGCCGGCATCCTCATCCTCGAA
>JBMYUK010000261.1:0-4674 GCA_049605275.1 Phycisphaeraceae bacterium | reverse complement strand
TGGGTTGCGCCGCTCGGCAAGGAGGTCGAAGCATCGGAGGTCAATGTTGATCGAAATTCGGAAACGATGCGAGTCACTGCGATCGCTCGACCCCCGGGCGTTGCCCGGCGGCTAACGGCTGCGCGCGACGGAAGCGAATCGTTGTCAGTGGCTGCGGCTTTGTGGAAGGCACGCAGCGTGGACGAGGCGGGCAAGTTGCGGGCTTGGTGGCGTAGGTTGTCGAAGGAAAGGTTTGTGGGTTGGATTTGGGTTTGATTGCGGACGTTTGGAATTGCCGATGGAAGAGGTATGAAGGCACTGGTACTTGACGAGTCGGGGCTTAAGCTGGTGGAGCGGTATGCCGAGCCGAAGGCGGGGCCGGGTGAGGTGGTGGTTCGGCCGACGCGGATGGGGGTGTGTTCGACGGACCTGGAGTTGTGCAAGGGGTACATGTCGTTTGCGGGGGTGCTGGGGCACGAGTTCGTCGGGGTGGTCGAGTCGGCGGGGGACGCGGCGGGGTCGGCTTGGGTGGGCAAGCGGGTGGTGGGCGAGATCAACTGCGTTTGCGGGGTTTGCGACATGTGCCGGGGCGGGCTTGGGTCTCACTGTCGGGATCGGACGGTGCTGGGGATCGCGGGTCGGGACGGATGTTTTTCGGAGCGTTTTGTATTGCCGGCGGCGAACCTGCACGAGGTGCCGGGGAACGTGGACGACGATCGTGCGGTATTTGTCGAGCCGTTGGCGGCGGCGTTGCAGGTGTTGCGGCAGCTGACGATCGAGGGTCGGCCGAACGTGACGGTGCTGGGCGATGGTCGGCTGGGGCTGTTGTGCGTGCAGGTGTTGGCGCCGTTGAACGCGACGGTGCGGCTGGTGGGTAAGCACGAGGCGAAGCTGGGGCTGTGCGAGAAGTGGGGGATCAAGCATCGGCTGGTCGGCGACGTCGGGCTGCGGCAGGATCAGGACATCGTGGTCGATTGCACGGGGAGCGCGAGCGGATTGACGACGGCGATGGCGATGCTGCGTCCGCGGGGGACGCTGGTTTTGAAGACGACGGTCGCCCCCGGAAGCGGTCGGTCGGGTCGAGGTGATGGGTCTAGCGGCATCGATCTGTCGCCGATCGTGATCAACGAGTTGAACGTGGTGGGTAGTCGGTGCGGGCCGTTCGCGGATGCGCTGGATTGGCTGTCGCGTGAGGCGGTGGACGTGGTGAGCTTGATTAGCCGGCGGATGCGTCTGAGCGAGGGGGCGGGGGTGTTGGAGCAGGCGGCTCGGCCGGGGGTGTTGAAGGTGTTGTTGGAGCCTTGAGTGGGGAGGGTTGAGGGGTGTTGAGGGGGGTGGGTCGGTGTTGGGATGTGAGTTGGGGTGTGGGGGATCCGGGCTGGCGCTTCGCTTTGGCCCGGCTTGGTTTGGTGTTTAGTTTTTGTGGGGAGGTTGGGTGTTTATTGGGGGGGGTAGGCTTGGAGATAGCCGGTGTAGATGAGGGCGGCGGCGAGAATGGCGACGGCGATGCGGTAGTAGCCGAAGATGGCCATGCCGTGCTTTTTGAGGTAGGCGACCATCCACTTGACGGCGAGGACGGCGGAGATGTAGGCGGCGAGCGAGCCGATGAGCATGTTGGTCAGGCCGTACTTGGTGACCATGGCGACGGCGAGCATCATGTCTTGTTCCTGGCCGTCGACGACGACGGTGGTGGAGTCGATCGCTTTGTAGACGGTCGCGGCGAGGAGTGTGACGACGCCGAGGAGGAAGGAGAACTCGACGGCCGAGGCGATGGAGAGCCCGACGAGGACGCCGCCGACGATCGTGACAAGCGAGCGCGAGGTGCCCGGGATCATAGCGAGGCATTGGATGAGCCCGATGGCGAGGGCGAGTCGGACGGGCAGGGCGTCGAGGTCTTGTCCGGTCTGTTCGTTGCCGGATTGCCTGCGTTTCCAGAAGACGACGACGAGGATGGCGACGCCGCCGACGGCCCAGGCGATGACGATCGTCCAGGCGTTAAACAAATGCGCTTCGATCATGTCGTCGAAGATCAGCCCGATCACCGCGGCGGGGAAGAACGCGACGACGAGGTTAATAAACAGCCGACGCCCGGCGTCGTCGCCCGGCCCGATGCCCACGAGGCCGGTCATCCCGCGGACGCCTTGTTTCACTCGCTGCCAGTAGAGCCCGAGTACGGCGACGATCGCCCCGGCCTGGATGCAGATCGCATAGGCGTTGGCCGCGGCGTTGGCTTCCGCGTCCTCCGTGCCGATGCCCAGGAGGTTCTGCGCGATCAGCAGGTGCCCGGTCGAACTGACCGGTAAGTACTCGGTCAGCCCCTCGACGATGCCCAGGATGATTGCCTGCCACCAACTCATGCGTCACGGCCCGTTGTCCGAAAAGGTAGAAAAGGCACGTCGGCGGCCGTTTTCGACGACAGCATACCGCGTCCGAGCGCATAAAACCGCCCGTCGAGCCTCCTATCGGCGATTTAACAGGCGGCGTCCAAGGCGGCGTCCCGGTTGCTGAAAAACCGGCCTACTTGCCTGTAAGGTCGACCCAGACTATTATCCGTCGATCCGGATATAAGGATTTAGGTGCCAACCCATGAATCAATTCCTCCAACTGCTCCGCGAGCGCGTCGTCTTCTTTGACGGGGCGATGGGTACGTCCATTCACGATCTCGAGTTGGACCTGGAAAAGGACTATCTGGGCCTGGAGAACTGCACGGAAGTGCTCGTGCTCACGAGGCCCGACGCGATCCAGGGCATCCACGAGACGTACCTCGCGGCCGGGGCAGATGCGGTGGAGACGGACACGTTCGGTGCGATGCCGCACGTGCTCTGCGAGTTCGACCTGCAGGACCGCTGCCGGGAGATCAACATCAAGGCCTGTCAGTTGGCCCGGGCCGCCTGTGATAAGTACGCGACCGAGGACAACCCGCGCTTCGTCATCGGCTCGATGGGCCCGGGCACGAAGCTCATCACGCTCGGCAACATCGACTGGGACACGATGTTCGACTCCTACAAAGAGCAGGCCAAGGGTCTGATCGAAGGCGGGGCGGACCTCTTCCTGCTCGAAACCTGCCAAGACATCCTGCAGATCAAGTGCGCGGTCAACGCGATCCTCGAAGCGATGGACGAGATGGGCACGAAGCCCGCGCTCACGCCCGAGGATGACGGCCTGCCCATCATGGTCCAGGTCACCATCGAGAACACCGGCACGATGCTCACGGGCACGGAGATCAGCGCCGCCGCCCACGCGCTCAAGGACTACCCAATCGTCTCGCTGGGCATGAACTGCGCGACCGGCCCGGAGGACATGGCCGACCACATCAAGTACCTCGCCCGACACTGGCCCAAACACATCTCGATCCTGCCCAACGCCGGACTGCCGACCCTCGTCGCCGGGCAGACCGTTTATCCGCTGCAGCCCAAGCCCTTCGCCCAGACGATGACCAAGTTCGTCGATCGCTTCGGGCTGTCGGTCATCGGAGGCTGCTGCGGCACGACGCCCGAGCATATCCGCCTGGTTCGCGAGTCCATCGGCGAGCGCCTCTCCGACAAACAAGACAAGCGCCCGATGATCCCGTCGGTCACCTCACTCTACAGCCCGGTCGATTACCGCCAGGACAACTCGCTCTTGAACGTCGGCGAGCGCTGCAACGCCTCGGGCTCGCGCAAGTTCAAGCGACTGCTCGAAGAAGAAGACTGGGACGAGATCGTCTCGCTCGGCCGCGACCAGATGCGCGAGGGCTCGCACGTGCTGGACGTCAACGTCGACTACGCCGGTCGAGATAACGCCAGGGACATGCACGAGGTCGTCACCCGCCTGGTCCGCCAGGTCGATGCGCCGCTGATGCTCGACTCGACGCAGCCGAAAACGATCGAAGCGGGTCTGCGGGCCGCCGGCGGAAAGTGCCTGATCAACTCGGGCAACCTCGAGGACGGCGAAGAGAAGTTCGCGGTGATGTGTAACCTCGCCAAGAAATACGGCGCGGGCCTGGTGCTCGGCACGATCGACGAGGACCCCGAAGAAGCCATGGCCCGCACCGCCGACCGCAAGCTATCGATCGCGCGACGCATGCGCGACCTCGCGGTCGATACGTACGGCCTGGCCGACGAAGACCTCATGTTCGATCCGCTGGTCCTGCCGATCTCGACGGGCATGGATAAGGACCGGCGCTCCGGGCTCGAGACGGTCGAGGGCGTCCGCCGCATTGCACAAGCGTTCCCCAACTGCCAGACGACGGTCGGCCTGTCGAACATCAGCTTCGGGCTCAAGCCCGCGGCGCGTCAGGTGCTCAACTCCGTGTTCCTGCACGAACTCTACGCGGCCGGGCTGACCAGCGCGATCGTGCACGTCAGTAAGATCCTCCCGCGCACCAAGATCGCCGACGAACAGTGGGACGCGGCGCTCGATCTCGTCTACGACCGCTGGAAAGCCGAGGGCGACGACGTCGAACTGCCCGACGGCAGCACGACGCGCGATCCCTTGCAGATCTTCGTGAGCCTCTTTAGCGACGACGCCGAGGTGCAATCGACCAAGGTCGTCCTCGCCGATCTGCCGCTGGAAGAGCGCTTGCAGAAGCACATCATCGACGGCGAGAAGAAGGCGCTCGACCAAACCCTCGACGAGGCGATGAAGACCTACCCGCCGCTGGAGATCATCAACGACCACCTGCTCGCGGGCATGAAGGTTGTCGGCGAGTTGTTC
>JBMYUK010000260.1:0-4679 GCA_049605275.1 Phycisphaeraceae bacterium | reverse complement strand
GTTTGGAGAGTCGCTGACATCACCAGGATGCGGAGGTCATCACGGAGCTCTGCCTGGACTTTACGAACCATCGCGAGGGCGACGTCTGCGTACAAGCTCGGATAGAGGTCGGCGTAATCGAAGCCGCGGCGGTAGTTGCGGATGCCGGGCCGCGGGTCGTTGGTCTGCACGGTTTCGTAGGTGTTCTTGAGGTCTTGCGCGGTGGCGATGGTGGCGTCGATCTCGCTTTCGACCGGCGTCCACGCGTTTGAGAAGCGCTGGCCTTCCAGAAACTGCATCACCGGGCCCAGCGCCGCGGCGCCGACGACGCAGCCCGCGGCCGCGACGATCCACGGCTGCTTGGCCTTCCACATCCGCTGGCGGAGGATGGTCTGAGGCAGGATGTTCGCGTCCACCGCGCTCAGGCCCAGGCCTTGTAGCGCCAGGCCGTACGACGTCGCCATGTTGACCGCGACCGAGGAGAACTCTGCGGCGCGTCGGTCTTCGACTTCGAGTTGCGCAAAGCCGTCGGGCCGGGTGACGACCATCTGCAGGTTCTGCTTGAGGTACTTCTGCAGGCCGGGCAGCTTCCACGTCGAGCCGACGCCGACGATGCGGTTGAGTTCCGAGTCGCGGTTGAGCGAGGTGTAAAAGCCCAGCGACCGCTGGATCTCGGTGACGAGATCGCTGAAGACGCCGCGCATCGCCTGGAAGATTTGCTTGGCGTACTTGCTCGTGCCCGCCTCGAGTTTGAGCTTCTCGGCCTTGGCGAAGCTGATCTTGAACTGCTTCATCAGCGCCTGGGTGAAGTGGTTGCCGCCCAGGGGCAGGGTCCGCAGCCAGATCGCTTCATCCTCGACGACGATGATGTCGGTCGAGGTCGTGCCGATGTCGAGGTAGACCGTGCCCTCGCCGTGGCCGTCGCCGCCTTCGTTTTCGAAGGCAAAGGCGTTGTACACCGCGACCGGCGAGAGCGTGAGCATGTCGACCCGCATGCCGACCGAGCGGTAGTTCGACAGGAAGTGCGCGACGCGTTCTTTGGTGATCGCGAAGATGCCGACCTCGATGTCCGGCGCATCTTCCTGCGCAAAGACCTGGTAGTCCCACTCGACCTCTTCGATGGGGAAGGGGATCTGCTGCTGGGCCTCGTACGCGACGATCGATTTGACCTTGCTGGCCTCGATCGGCGGGAGCTTGGCGAAACGCGCGAACGCCATGTGCCCGGGGACCGACACGACGACCGTGGACTTGTCAAACTCGTGCTTGGTCGCCAGCGCGTCGAGGTTGACGCGGATCGCCTCCTCGACGTTGAGGTCCGGGGTCGTGAGCACCTGCTTGAACGGCATGACGTCGAAATCGAGCAGCGACACGCCGTCGCCCGATCGGCCGAGTTTCATGGCCTTGATCGCCTGGGCGCCGACCTCGACGCCCCAAGCCTCTTTCTTATTCGACATCGGTCACTCCTGTGGCAATGACAAAAGGATTCACGAACCGCACGCAGACAGCAACATCGGCCAAATGACCGCCGAAGCCCCGCATCACGGGATTATAAGATCGATTTGTTGGGGCGTGGGGCGTCGGCGAAGGAGGGAGAAATATGGCCATAACCCAATCACGCAAGCGAACCATCAACAGGCCGTCACTCAAATCCCTGACGCCCGCAGCCGGCTCGCCGCCGAAGTGTACTTCAGCAAAGATGAGTGTAAGCGAAACATAGTCGTTAAGTCCAGACTTTTTTACAACGCGTCTAGCCCGCTTCGACTTGACCGTCTGTGCCGCCGCACAGACAATGCTGCATCGACAAGGGGCCGTAGCTCAATTGGGAGAGCGCTGTGTTCGCAATGCAGAGGTTAGGGGTTCGATCCCCCTCGGCTCCATTCTTCCGTAACTCGGCATTCGCTCGAGCGTCCTCATCGTTGAAATCAACGCGATCTGAAACACGTGCATAAGGACTCGATCATGAAAAGCGTTAGCAGGTGGATGGGTGTATTCGCGGTGGTGATCGGGCTGGTTGCAGCGGACGCGGCGAAGGCGGACAACTGGCCGGGCTGGCGCGGGCCGAGTTTTAATCAGGTCGCGCCGGCGGGCGATTACCCCGCGACGCTCGACCCCGATGACAACGCGGTCTGGAAGGTTACGCTCCCCGGCAAGGGCAGCTCGACGCCCTGCGTCTGGGGCGATCGCATCTTCATCACCTGCGGCATCGACGATCGAGACGGCCTCGTCTGCTACGACCTCGAAGGCAACGAACGGTGGCGACGCACCCTCGGCAAAGAGCGCCCCGGCAAGCACCGAAACGCCAGCGGCTCGAACCCCACCCCAGTCACCGACGGGCGGCGCGTTTTCGCCTATTACAAGTCAGGCGCCGTCGCCGCCTTCGACTTCGACGGCAAGCAGCTCTGGACCCTCAACCTCCAGGACAAGTACGGCAAGGACACGCTCTGGTGGGACCTCGGCACCTCGCCCGTCCTCGCCGGCGACAACGTCGTCATCGCGGTCATGCACGAAGGCGAGTCGTACCTCGTCGCCCTCAAGCAAACCACCGGCGAGGTCGCGTGGCGGACCCTGCGCAACTTCAAGACCAAGACCGAGTCGGACCAGGCGTACACCACGCCCATCGTCGCCGAGGTCGACGGGCAACCGCAGATCATCACGTGGGGCTCTGACCACCTCACGGGACACAGCCTCGACGGCGAGTTGCTCTGGACCTCCGGCGGATTCAACCCCGAAGACAAACCCATGTGGCGGGCCATCGCTTCGCACGGGATCAGCAACGGCCACGCCATCGTGCCGTTTGGACGCGGCGACTTCGTCGCGTTCGTCAAGCTCGGCGGCAGCGGCGATATCACCGCCTCGGCACACGTCGGCAGCGACGTCGGACGCGGCGTCGGCTCGGACGTCCCCTCCCCCATCGCCGTCGACGGCAAGGCCTACCTCCTCACCGACAAGGGCGAGTTCATGTGCTACGACATCACCAACGGCAAGAAGCTGTGGGACAAACCCTTCAAGCTGCCCCGCGCCGCCGCGAAGTACTACAGCTCGCCGGTCAAGGCGGGCTCGCGGTTCTACTTCGCTCGCGAAGACGGCGTCATCCACGTCGCCGACGAAACCGACTCGGGCATGAAGCTGGTCGCATCCAACGAGATGCCCGAGCGACAGATCGCGACCATCGTCCCGATCAACGACCACATCCTGCTCCGCAGCGAGACCACGCTTTACTACTTCAAGTAAACCTGCAGTCGACGCACTGCTCACGTCGAGGTCGGGCGTAAAGGACCCGAAGGCATCAGGGTGTCGTCGAACCCGAGTCGATCGACCTCGTCCGTCCGTCTTCGCGGATCTTCTTCATCAACGCACGCATCGCCAAAACCTTGTCCGGGTGCTCGGCCGCGAGGTTCTTGCGCTGGCCCAGGTCTTCATCAAGGTTGTATAGCTCGACGGGCAAGTCGTCATCTCGGTAGCCGTTGCGCTCCTCCCATTCGGCGACGCCGCGACGCGAGCGCCGCCCGGTTTTCGCGTCGATCAGCAGCCACGCTCCGTCGCGGATCGCCCACGAGTGGCTGAACGTGTTGTGGATGTGGCTTTCGCGCACGCGGCTCGCCTCGCCCTTCATGTAGGCGAGCATGTCGTGCGAATCCTCCGCGGCGTCATCGGGGAGGTCGACGCCGAGATGCGACGCGAAGGTCGCGAAGAAATCGATCTGCGAGACCAGAGCGCTCTTGACCGTACCGGGCTCGGTCACGCCGGGCCAACGGACGATAAACGGTACGCGGTGCCCGCCTTCGTAGATATCCCGCTTCAGGCCGCGCAGCGGTTTCGCGGACCAGTGCCCGAACGCTTGTTCGCGAGGGTAGGCGTAATGCTCGGGGCCGTTGTCCGCGGTGAAGATCACGATCGTATTGTCAGAAAGCCCCGCCCGGTCGATCGCTTCCATGATCCGCCCGGCGATGTGGTCGGTCTCGAATACGAAATCGCCGTAGGGCCCCGCTTCGCTCTTGCCGTCGAACTCGTCGTTGGGGATGATCGGCGCGTGCGGGCTCGGGTAAGCGAAGAACAGGAAGAAGGGTTGTTGCTCGGTTTTTCGCGAGGCGATGTAGGCGACCGCCTTGTCGCCGAGGGTGGGCATCACCTCGTACGGGTTCCAGCCGGTGACCATCGGTCCGGGGCGGCACTCCCAGTTGCCTTCTTTGATCTCGGGCCACTTGCTCGTATCCATCATCGTGTCGGGCGTTTGGATCATCCTGTCGTCTTCGATCCAGGCGTAGGGCGGAAAGTTGATGACGGTGTCGCCGAAGTAGTGATCGAAGCCGTGAGCGAGCGGCCCGTCGGGGATCGGCTTGGACCAGTCGAAGCAGTCGGGGCCGTTGCCTTCTTTGACTCGGATCGCGTTCCAGTCCCAACCCAAGTGCCACTTGCCGATGCAGGCGGTGTGGTAGCCTTGATTCTGTAGCATCTCGGGCAGCGTCAGCCGCTCGGGCTCGAAGACCGATTTGCCGAAGACCCCGACGATCCCGAGCTGCAGAGGGCCGACGGCACCCCCGACTTCACGGCCATGGCCGGAGACGCCGGATTCCTGGCTGCGCTCGAGGAGCTGATCGGCCGCGAGGACGCGCTCTCCCTCGGCGCGGGCGGCAGCCAGCGCCTCTCGCTCCTGGGCGGGCTCGAGCGCGCCGGCCAGGTGCACCTCATGCTCGGCTCGC
>JBMYUK010000259.1:0-4718 GCA_049605275.1 Phycisphaeraceae bacterium | reverse complement strand
AGCGCAGGTGCGCGACGATCGCGTCTTGGCCGATACGCCGGTGAAACGCGCCCATGTCTTCGTCGTCTTGCTTGTTCGCGTTGTAGTGATCGAAAAGCGCTGCGGTGACAGCGACCGAGTCCTTCTTGCTCACGCGACGCAAGAGCCACTGCTCGCCCTTGTCGGGCTTCTTCGGGTCGATGCCGGTGATCCACTGGCCCTGGTATCGACCGTCTTCCGAGCCGCCGAGTTTGAGCGCGTATTGATCCGGGCCCTGGCCGACCCAGCCGATCGTTTTCAGGCCGGGGCGGAAGCACTGCCGTTCGCAGCCGGTGATGCCGATCGATTCGGTCATGTCGCCGTAGCCGAGTTCGTCGAGCCGGTCGAGCATCTCCGGCTCCCACTGCTCGGAGTCGGTATACGCCAGTCGGCAGGTCGGCAGACCGACGCACGCGCCCGACAGCACGCGGAGCGTCGAGTAGGCCTTGCCCTTTCGCTTGCCGTAGCCGTGCTCGGCGAGCGCCGCCTCGAAGTCTTCCTTCGCATCCGGCTCGATGTTCGTGAACAGCAAATCCTGGTTCGCGGTGATAAGTAACTCCGCCCCGAACTTTTCGAGCAGCGGCGTGACCATCGACTTCTGGTTGCCGTTGCCCTTCGCCGGATCGACGTCGATGAGTCGTCCGTTCTCGATGTACGCGCCATAGGCGAGTTTGCCGTTGGATTCCTGTTCCTGCCAGCCGTGGTGCATCATGCGTGCGCCGAGGTCGAAGTCGGGGTCGGGTTGTTCGAAGTCAACGCCGAGGGCTTTGACCTGTTCCTGATACCAGTGGATGCCCTGCTTCTGGACGACGTATTTCATGCGTGCCCAGACGCGGTTTTTTCGATCGCCCCATTCTTTGTGAACATCGACGATGGCCTTCATTGCGGGGAAGAGGTCGCCGGGCGCGACGCGAGCGAAGGGCAGCGCGATGCCGGCGAAGGTGGGCTTGCCGTTCTTTTCGCCCTGGCCGCCGCCGATGAAGATCTCGTAGGCGACGACCTTTTCGTTTTCGACGACGGGCGCGACGCCGATCTCGCACGCCCGTGCTTCGACGCAGTTATCGCCGACGACGTTGCCGTCTCGGTCTCGGGCGACGCCGGCAAAGGCGATCTTGAACTTGCGATTGAGTAGCTGCTTGCCGTAGCTGTACTGCACGTCGGGGTCGTTGATCGAGGCGGGATCGACGGCGAAGACCTGGATGTGCGGGGCGGCGGGCAGTCGGAAGTACGTGCCGTACTCGTGGGCGAGTTCGTTGGCATTGCAGATCGTCGAGTATTTGGACAGCGGGCAGCCCATGACGTTGCGGACGTTGTCGCCGCAGCCGTTGAGGGTGTAGTAGCCGGTCGAGGCGACGTCCTGGACGAGGTTGACGAGATCTGGTTTTTTGAGCCAGTGGTACTGGATGTTCTGGCGGGTGGTGAGGCGGAGCGATGCGCCGCCGTCGGGGTTGTGGTCGCAGTACTTGTCCGCGATCTGATCGAAGACTCGCCACTGGTCAGCGGTAAAGGATCCACCGCCGGGCACGGTGACGCGGACCATGTAGAGCCAGTCTTTTTCCCGGCCGGTTTGGGCGCGGTTGTACTCGAGGTAGATGCCGTGTGACTTGGCGAGTTGTTCCGAGTCCTCGGCGATGTTACCGGCGGACTGATCGCGGACGTGCTCGGGCAGGGCGCCGACGACGCCGTTGGACGCGAGCTTGTAGTGCTCGACGGCGTTGAACTGGTCGTCGGGCGTTTGGAAGACGGGTTCTGGGACCTTTTCGCGGGCCATCGAGGGCTCCTTGGCGTTAAACGTGCGTGCTTTGCGAGGGATCGAACCCCCTATTCTAGGGCAATCGCGGGGCTCGACAAGCGGGCATCGCCGGAAATCGAGGGTCGGACTCGATCCGCCCCCTCGACCAGCCGAAGATAACCTAGACTGCCGATCCGACGACGCCCGCCAAGCGAGTGTCGCGGCGATCATCGATTTAGGGAACAAACGATACGGAGCAGCGCGATGCGCATCACAATGGTTGGCACGGGTTACGTGGGTCTGGTCACCGGCACCTGCTTTGCGAACGTCGGCAACGACGTCACTTGTCTGGACATCGATCAGAAGAAGATCGACAAGCTCAACAACGGCATCTCGCCGATCTACGAGCCCGGCCTCGACGAGATGATCCAGCGCAACACCAAGGCCGGCCGGCTGACCTTCACCATCGATGCCGCAAGCGCCTATCAATCCGCTGAAGTCATCTTCATCTGCGTCGGCACGCCCAGCGACGACCAGGGCCACGCCGACCTCAAGTACGTCCTCGCCGCGTCGGCGGACATCGGCAAAGCCATCGAGAACGGGCCGGGCGCAACCGGCGGCGGCGACACCGAGCGACGCGCGAAAATCATCGTCGTCAAATCCACCGTCCCCGTCGGAACCAACAAGAAAGTTCAAGACGAGATCGCCAAGCACACCACTAAGCCCTACAAGATGGGCTCGAACCCCGAGTTTCTCAAAGAAGGCGCCGCGATCAACGACTTCAACAAGCCCGACCGCGTCGTCATCGGCGCTCAGGACGAAGGCACCGGCGACCGACTGCGGAAACTCTACGACCCCTTCACCCGCAACGGCCACCCCATCTTCGTCATGGACATCCCCTCGGCCGAGATGGTCAAGTACGCCGCCAACGCGATGCTCGCCACCAAGATCAGTTTCATCAACGAGATCGCCTCGCTCTGCGAACACTACGGCAGCAACGTCGACGAAGTCTGGCGCGGCATGACCAGCGATAAACGCATCGGCAACCAGTTCCTCTACCCCGGGCTGGGCTACGGCGGCTCGTGCTTCCCCAAGGACGTACTCGCCTGCATCTCGATGGGCCAACTCTGCGGCCAACCCACGCCGCTGCTCGAGTCGGTTCACGAAGTCAACCAGGCCCAGCGCCCGCGCTTCATCGCCAAACTCGACAGCCACTTCGGCGAAGGCGGGCTCAGCGGAAAGAAAGTCGCCGTGTGGGGCATCGCCTTTAAGCCCGGCACCGACGACATCCGCGAGGCCCCCTCGCTGACCCTGATGGACGCGATCCTCGAGCGCGGCGCCACCGTCGTCGCCCACGACCCGGTCGCCCACGAGTCCAGCCAGGACCACGGCATGAAGGACCGAATCGAATACAGCGACAGCATGTACACCATGCTCGACGGTGCCGACGCGCTGGTCATTTGTACCGACTGGTCGGAATTCAAACAGCCCGACTTCGAACAGATGCGCAAGCGCATGAATCAGCCGGTCATCTTCGACGGACGAAACCTGTACGGCCCGGATGCGATCGCGGAGGAAGGTTTCACCTACTTCTCCGTCGGACGCGAGCCCGTGACCCACGCGGTGCCGACCGAGGCGTGAGCCAAGACGGCGACAGGCTGTCATCCTTCGATCTCCGTGTACCCGCCGATGCAAGAACAAGCGGTCGCCAATCCGATTGCGCCCGGTCCGCTGTCGACCGAGCAACGCCGAGCCCCGGCGCAGTCGGGCGCGGAAAGCGGCCCCGCGTCGCAGGCCAGCCGTTCGACACTTAAAAAACCCGAGCGCTACCCCTGGCTCGATGTCCTGCGGGCGCTCGCGATTGGCGATATCGTCGGCATCCACGTCGCGGGCTTTCACCCGATGCTCGGCATGGGGCTGCCCGTGTTCTTACTCTGCACCTTCGCGCTCGGCGCCAAACGCACGCCGCCGCATCCGTGGAAGCAAAACGCGATCCGCCGGGCCTCGCGCCTCCTCATCCCCTGGCTCGTCTGGTCCGCGTTCTACGGCGTCGTCAACACCGTCCGCGCCGCACGCAGTGGTAACGAGCGCTTCGGCGATCTCACCAACCCCGAACTCGCCTGGCTCTGGACCGGCACGGAAGTCCTGCTCTGGTATCTGCCGTTCGCCTTCCTCGCCGAGGTGCTCATCAACACCATCCTGCAAGGCACCGACCGCTGGCACAACCGACGGCCAACCCTCGCGACCTTCGCATGGGTCGGCGGCGGCATCGCCGGGCCGATCGGCCTCGCCGTCGCGTTCGGCGACCGCACGCTTTTGCCCTTCATGTCCAACTACGCGCAGGGCGCATTGCTCATCCCCATGGGCATCGGCCTCGGTCTGCTGCTCCGCTACTACAGGCAAAGCATCAGCACCGTCGCGACTTTGATCGTCGCCGGCGGCGTGACGATGGCGGTTATGACGCTAGCCCCGCAGTTCGGCCTGGTCGACCCCGACGATCGCATCACCGATTGGCTCTGGAGGCTGGGTCTCGGGCTCGCGCTCATCGGCGGGACGCTCGCGATCCCTGGGCGCGTCCCCGCCCTGCTGGGCTGGCTCGCGATGTTCACCTTCCCGATCTACCTCTTGCACATCTTCGTCGAGTGGCCGGTCGGCCGCGTGCTGCACTACGCCGTCGGCGACGTACCGGGCTGGGCCTATTGGCTCATCATCTGGGCCGCGAGCCTCGGCGCAGCGGTCGTCGTCAAACGGCTACCCCTCGTCAAAAACGTTTGCTGATCCAAGGCCTAAACGATCCGCAGCAACGCCATCGATCGCCGGCCCGTCGCGCTCGCGTTCGCTGCGCCACCACACGATCAGCGCGCCGATGACCAGGCACGCAAACGCGCAGCCGATCGCCAGCACGCCCCAGTGAAGACGCGTCCTCGGCAGCCCACTCATCACCACGCGCATAAGCCACAACAGATGC
>JBMYUK010000258.1:0-4765 GCA_049605275.1 Phycisphaeraceae bacterium | reverse complement strand
CCGGGCCGGCGCTTCGCTTTGGCCCGGCTTGGGGGGGGGGTGGGGTTATTCGATGATTTCGTAGCGTTCGATGGTGCGCTCGGTGGGGTCGGTGCCGGGGTTGGTGGGGACGCCGAGGTAGATGAGCGATCGCTCGATGACGCTTCGGACGGCGGGCGCGGCGACGACGCCGCCGTAGTGTCCGAGGGCGCGGTCGGGGTCTTTGATGAAGCAGCCGACGACGAGTTGGGGCTGATCGACGGGCGCGCCGCCGAGGAAGGAGGAGACGTATCGATCGCTGTGGTAGCCGCCGGTGTCGAAGTTGGGCAGTTGCGCGGTCCCGGTCTTGCCGAAGAGGTCGAAGTAAGGCGAGTTGGCTTTTTTGCCCGTGCCGTCGACGACGGCGTCGCGCATGGCGTAGAGGGCGGCCTCGGCGGTGCGGGTGCTAACGATGCGCTGGGGGCGGGTGAGGGTCTGGCCTTCATCGAGCGGCTTGTGCGCTTCGATGCGCGGATCAACCATGACCCCGCCGTTGGCGAGGACGCACATCGCGCGGGCGACCTGCACGCCGGTGACGGCGATCTCCTGGCCCATCGGCCACGAGCCGTGCGAGTAGCTCTGCGCCCCCTGGTGCTCGGGCATCGTGAGCAGGCCCCCGACCTCGCCGGGCAGGTCGATGCCGGTGGGTTTGCCGAAGCCGAAGGATCGCATGATGTTGTAAACGTCTTCGATATCGACGCGCAGCGCGCCCTTGGCCATGCCGATGTTCGAGGAGTATTTGAGGATGTCGTGCCAGGTGATGACGCCCTTGCCGTGGACGTCGTTGAGCACGCGGCCGTTGGGCATGCGCCACTGTCCGCTGGTCGTCGTGTCGATGCGCTCGCCGGGGCTAACGGCTTTGAGTTCGGTGAGGCCGGCCCAGACGAAGGGCTTGAAGATCGAGCCGGGCTCGAAGAGATCGGTCACCGGGCGGTTGCGTCGCATCTCGTCGGTGACATCGCCGAAGGCGTTGGGGTCGTAAGTCGGATACGTGGCGAGCGCGAGGATTTCGCCGGTGTTCGGCTGCATGACGATGATCTGGCCGGACTCGGCGCCGAAAGCTTCGACGGCCTGTGCGAGTTCTTCCTCGCTGACGCGTTGGATGTAGGCGTCGATGGAGAGCCGGACGTTCTCGCCGTCTTCGAAAGGGACGTAGTCTTCGCCGTCGACCCACATGCGGCGTCGCTTGTAGTCGCGCATGAACTTGAACGAGCCGGGCTTGGCGAGCAGGCGATCTTCCCAGTGTCGCTCGAGGCCTTCGAGGCCTTCGCCGTCGCGTCCGACAAAGCCGATCAGCGTGCCGGCCAACTCGCCCTGGGGGTAATCGCGGACGGTGATCGGCTCGAGGTAGATGCCGGGCAAGTCGAGTTGGCGGAAGCGATCGACCTGCTCATCGTTCATCCGCGGGTCGAGCAGGACGTAGCGCTTGTGGCTTCTGCCCGAGAGTTTTTTTTCGATATCGACCGGGTCGTAGCCGAGTTCGTAGGCGATGGTCTCGGCGAAGATGCTGCGGTCTTCGATGAAAAGCGGATCGCAGAAGAGGCGGTAGCCGACGCGCGTCGCGGCGAGGACCCGGCCGGTGCGGTCGATGAGTCCGCCGCGCATCGCCGCCATGTGCGCGGTGCCGATCTGCGAGTTCTGCAGCGCGACGATCTGGCGATCGGGGTAGGCCTGGAGCTGGTACACCCGGCCGAGCAACCCGACGAACACGATCGACAGCGCCACGATGACCGAGCGTGCGGTGAGCGTGAGGCGTCGGCCGCGACGGTCGGCGAGCGCGGCCTGGTCCTCGGGCGGGGTGAAATCGGTCAGGCGAAAGGGGCCGGGCGCCTGAGCAGTGGGCGTATTCGGCGCGGCCGGCTTGTCGGGCGTGTCGTTAGCCATCGAGCGCGTCGGCCTCGTCGGGGGTGGCGTGAGATGCGGCGTCGGCGGCGGGGTCGGGCGGAAGCGAACCGTCGCCGCAGGAGATGGGCTGCATATCGAGCTTGGCGCGGTCGATGGCGTCTTGGAGCGCGTCGGGGCGGGCGAGCCTGGCGATGCGGACCTGGAGGTCTTTGATGGCCTCGCGGTCGTCTTTCATCTGAGCGTGCGAGGCGGCCATGGCGTGCTTGTCGTTGAGCTGCTGCTGACGCAGGCCGAGCAGCCCCGCGCCGATCGCGGAGAGCAGGATCACAACAGCGAGGTAGCGGAGCGTCATGGGCGGGGTCGCGACGGTGGTCGTCGATGGGGTTAAGGCGGGGTGGGGTTTGGGTCAGGGGCTGGGCAGCTTGAGCGTCATGCCGACGCGTATGTCGTTGGCGCTGCTGAGCGTGTCGGTGTTGGCTTTGTAGATCTCGTCGTATCGCTCGCCGTCGCCGAGGAGGCGCTTGGCGATGCGGTAGAGGCTGTCGCCTTCTTTGACGGTGTAGGTCTTGGTCGATGCCGCGGCGTCGGCGGCGGGCGTTGAGCGTGAGGCGGGGCCGTCGGTCGTTGCGAGGGCGCGGTTGGCGTCTTCGATGACCCGCGCGGTCGGCTCAGCGGGGATGCGCAGCTTCATGCCTGCGCGCAGGTTTTCGGGCTTGTCGAGGACGTCCGAGTTGACGGCCATGATGAGCGGGTACTTGCCTGCCGAGCCGAGGTGCTTCGCCGCGAGTTCGCCGAGGGTGTCGCCGGACTGGACGGTGACGATGCGGACGCGCTGGCGCTCGTTGCGCGGGGCGTTGCCTGCTGCGCGGTCGGAGAGTTGGGTCGTGTCGTCGGCCTCGGTCGATCGCTTAGGGATGACGAGCACGACGCCCTGAACGATCTCGCCGTTGGGTCCGACCTTGCCGGGGTTGGCGTCGCGGATGGAGCGCCACATGTTGCCGTCGCCGGCGTAGTGCTTCTTGGCGATGGCGGTGAGGGTTTCGCCGGCAACGACCTCGTGCTTGATCTTCGCGGGCGGGCGATTGATGAGCGGGGTGTCGGCGATCTCGACGCGGGCGAGGTCGGCCAGTGGATCGACGCCCGGGCCGGTGCGTCGGCGTGCGTCGAGATGATGATCGGCGGCGAGGTGTGTGTCGTCGATGCGGCCTTGACCCAAGGGGCGGTCGCTGGGGGTGTGCGGCAGCGCGGCGATCGGTGTCGCGTCGTTGAGCGCGCCGGCGACGCCCGGGCCGGTCGGTCGGAACGGCGGGGCCGGGTCGGACGCGATGGGTCGGCTCGGCGGCGGGCCCTCGCGCAACTCGATGGCTTCGAGGCTGGCCGCGGCGAGCTCGCGCGGCGTCAACGGCTCGGCCGGCCGGGTGGCGGGCTCTTCGCGACGCAGGACAAACTCGGTCTGGTTGGTCGTCTGCGCAACAAAATCGGGTAGGTCTTCTTCGCCTAGCGCTTCCTGATGCCTTGGCACCGCGAGATAATCCGAGACGAACACGCTGACAAAGAGGATCACTCCTAAGCCAACGATCAAACCGACTTTTGTTTCGCGCGCCATGTCTTCCGTCCGTGGTTGTGCCGCCGTCGTCCTTGACGGCCGAGCGATTCTACTCGCTGGGGCCCGTCGCGGTGTGGGGGGCGGCCGGGTTTTCGTCTTGCGTGTCGTCGCGCCGCGGCGCTCGCCGGGCGACCCGGAGTTTGGCGCTCCGGCTCCTTGGGTTTCGGGCTTGTTCCGACTCGGTCGCCGTCACCGGCTTCCGCGTCACCCGCTGCATCACGCCCCGCTGCTGGGCCTCGAGAAACGACCGCTTGACCGGGCGATCCTCGAGCGAGTGGAAGCTGATGATGCCGACAAGCCCGTCATCCGCCAGCCACCCCGGCAGCCGCCGAAGCAGCACGTCCAGTGCCTCGAGCTCGCCATTCACCGCGATCCGCAAGGCCTGAAACGTGCGCGTCGCCGGGTCGATCCGACCGCCACCCCTGGGCCCGTAAGAACGCCGACAAATCTCGGCAAGCTCCGACGTTCTAGAGATCGGCAAAACCCCGCGCGACTGCACAATTTTCCGCGCGATCCGCCGGCTCAAACGTTCATCTCCCAACCGATAGATCAAGTCCGCCAGCGACGACTCGTCCAAACGATTCACCAGGTCCCCCGCCGTCGTAGGGCCGCTGGGGTCCAGCCGCATGTCCAACGGCCCGTCGTGCTTGAACGAAAACCCACGCGACGCGTCCTCCACCTGATTCGACGCGAAACCCAAATCCGCCAGCACCGCGTCCACCGCCTCCAAACCCGCCTCGCGCAGCGCACGATCCCCCGCCGCAAAACTCGCGTGACACAACCGCAAATCCACCCCCGCCGCCGCCGCGATCGGCGACAGCCGCGCCTCCGCAAACGCGAGATTCCCCGCATCCAGGTCCATCCCCACGTACACCCCGCCCGGCCCCAAACGAGGGATCACCTGCGACGCGTGACCGCCCCGACCCAGCGTGCAATCGAGCACCCGCGCCCCCGGCCGATCCCGATCCAGATCCAATAACGACAAAACCTCGTTCAACAAAACGGGCACGTGCCCCGCATCGCCCCCAGCCCCACCGTCGGCTTCGCTCGAAACATCGTCCATCGCCAGAGTGTAGCGTCGGCCGCGACGCGCCCCGATCCCCCGATCAACACTTTCAACAATACCCACCTCAGCCCGCGGCTTGCCCACTCGGGCACACGATGCGCAGCCCCCCCATCAATCGAAGACCCGACAGACACCCTCGCGCAAACGCATCCGCTCGAAGACCCGCACCCCGCCAAGAAAAACCCGCGATCCCCTATCATGCCGCCATGCCACGCAAACGAAACGGCCTC
>JBMYUK010000257.1:0-4794 GCA_049605275.1 Phycisphaeraceae bacterium | reverse complement strand
CGCCGGGCTGCCCCGCCGGTGCCTTGCATGCCACTGCGCTCTCCGTCGCCCACGATGTCGTCTCACAGCCGCTGCCTCCCGTCCGCGCCCCCGTCGTCACGTACCGGGTGTGCGACTGTCCCAAGTGGCTTCCCACTACCGTCACGCTCGTCGACCCCGTCCCCGCCCCGTTCGTCGACATCACCGAGCGGAAAGAACTCGAGCGCATCCGAGCCGATGCCGAGGCGACCCACCGCTCCGAGCAGCGCTTCCGCACCCTGGCCGACGGCGCACCGGTCGCGATCTTTCAGACCGACGCGAAGGGCGTGTTCCTCTACGTCAACCCGGCGTGGCGGGCGATGACCGGATTCGACCAGACCGAAGCGCTCTATCGCGGCGCGGCCGCGTTCGCGCACCCCGACGACCGCGATGATGTCGCCGACCACTGGACCGCGGCGGTTAAGAGCGGCACGCCCGTCGGCATCGAGCACCGCGTCGTCAAGCCCGACGGCGAGTCGCTGTACCTCCGCACCCAGGCCACGCCGATGCGCCACAACAACGTACTCATCGGCTACGTGGGCACGGGCGTCGACGTCACGCCCTACCGAAACGCGATGACCATGATCCGCGACAGCGAGGCCCGCTACCGCACCCTCGCCGACCACGCCTACGACATGCTCTGGCGCGTCGATTCCGAGGCGAACTTCACCTACGTCTCCCCGAGCATCACCAAGCTCATGGGCTACACCCCCGAAGAGATGGTCGGCACCAACGCGTTCGATTACTTCCACGAAGACGACCTCGAACGCGTCAAAGACAAGCACCGCGAACTCTCGCTCGAGCAGCCCGAGTTCCACGACGTCCACCGCTATCGGCGGAAGAACGGCACGTACATCGTCTTCGAAGCCGTCGGTCGACTCGTGCAACCCGACCTCGCTCGCCTCGACCGCGATAGCGTCGACACGGCCCCGTATATCACCGGCATCTCCCGCGACGTCACGCAACGCGTCGAGTCCGAACGCCACCAACGCGAACTCGAAGAAAAACTCGCTCGCTCGCAGAAACTCGACGCGATCGGCACGTTCGCCACCGGCATCGCGCACGACTTTCGAAACTCGCTGCTCGCGATCAAAGCCTCCGCCCAGTCCGTCGGCCGAAAGCTCGACGACGAACACGACGCCCAGCCTGCGCTGTCGACCGTCAATGACGCCTGCGCCCAGGCCATGCAGGTCACCCAGTCGCTGCTCACCTTCGCCAAGGGCCCGGGCGCGAGCAAGCGCACGATCGACCTCGCCAAACTCGTCCGCGACAACCAGCGGCTGCTCACGACGATCCTCCCGCCGCGGATCGCCTTGGTCGTCGACTGCCCGGACACGCCCGTTCGCGTGAGAGCCAACGACAGCGAGATCCAGCAGACGCTCTTGAACCTCGTCATGAACGCGAAAGACGCGATCCATGGCCAAGGCCAGGTCCTACTCTCCCTCGAGCAAATCGCGGGGCGGGCGGTGCTGATGGTCCGCGACACCGGCGAGGGCATGCCGCCCGAGGTGCTCGGCCGGGCGCTCGAGCCGTTCTACACGACCAAGGCCAGGCTCAAGGGCACGGGCCTGGGCCTTTCGCAAGTGCATGGCATCGTTACCGACCATCAGGGCGAGATCCAACTCGACTCGACCCCGAACCTCGGCACGACGATCACCATCACCCTCCCACTCGCCGAGCCGCGCCGACAACCCCTCACGCCCCCAACCGCGAACCGCACGGAGCCCGCCACGCCATGACCAGCACGCAAGACACCCCGACCGATCCCGCAAGCCCCGCCGTGCAGACCAAGGTGCTGCTCGTCGACGACCACGTCATCGTCCGCGACTCCCTGGCCCGACGCCTCGAAGACGAGACCGACCTGACCGTGCCCGCCACCGCCGGCGACGCGAACGAAGGCCTCGCGCTCGCCGAGGCCCAGACGTTCGACGTCATCGTGATGGACATCAACATGCCGGGCATGTCCTGTTTCGAGGCCGCCAAACGCCTGCAGACCTCCCACCCCGACGTCGCGCTCGTGTTCCTCAGCGCCTACTGGAACGACGCGTTCATCGAACAGGCACAGGGCGTCGGCGCCCTCGGCCTGCTGAGTAAGTCCGACGAGCCGGACCTGCTCATCGCCGCGATCCGCACCGTCGTCGACGGCGGCGTCTTCCTCTCCGACGAAGTCCGCGGCCGATTCGAAGACGAATCCGACAACGGCGAAAACCCCGACGAATCCAAAACCAAGCTCTCCACCCTCACCCCCCGCGAAGTCGACGTCCTCCGATGGGTCGGCATGGGCCAATCCCGAAAAGAAATGGCCGCGCAACTCGGCATCAGCGAAAACACCGTCGCCGTCCACACCAACCGCATCATGCGCAAGCTCGACATCCATGACCGCGTTGGCCTCGCCCGATTCTCCATCAAGATCGGACTGAGCCCGCTGGACGAACCAAGCTGAGCTGAGCTGAGCCCCGCTGAACCGAGCCAACGCCGCTTCGACATCACACCCCGCGAGTGCATAAAAAAACCCGCGTCAGCAGACGAATCCGCCGACGCGAGCTTCCGGGGGCAATCTCTAGTACATGAGTACTATAGTCCATAGGTACTATCGGGTCAAGGCCTCATCTCACTAAAATCTAACATTTATTTTTTCTCGACCGTATGTTCTTTTTCAAGGCTTTACTTACGGATGCGATCCAATTTTAATTGTTGCTCGCTGTAGGCCGCGGCGACGTCGTCGAGCAGCTCGACCAGGCCTTCGGGCAGCGGTTCGCCCTCGAAACGAGCGCGGATCGCGCTGCCGTGCCGATCGATCAGCACCCCCGCTCGGTCCAGCCCGATGGCCCGTTCGCGCGCATCGAGTGCGTCCATCTGGCCCAACGCGAACCACACCGCCTGCAGCGCAACGATGTCCGCAACAGACCGGCGCACCCGCCCCGGCTCGCCCTCCGTCGGCAACGCCACCGCCGAGCCAGCAAAATCCGTCCATCGCGCGAGCAGCACCGTCCACGTCAGACGCTCGGGTTCGAGGGGTTCGACTTCGCTCATGCATCCTCGCGATCCAGCCGCTGCAAGCGATGCATAAATCGCCGCACCGAGGCCGTATCATAAACATCTATCCAAGGCCCTCACTCCGCAGCCCACCGGCCAAAACGAGAATACACGATGCGACTCCCTCTTACGCCCCGCGCCCTCGCCGCCAGCCTCATCCTCGCGGCCCCCTTCGCGCTGGCCCAAGACAACCAGGCCCCCGCCGAGCCCGCACCCGCACCCCAAGCCGACACCGAAAAAGACCCCGTCGCTTACGCCATCAAACAGCTCAACGAGCAGGACAACGGCGTCACCGTTAACCGCGACGACCTCTCCCTCGATATCGACGCGACCGTCGTCCTACGCAAAGGCGAGTTCCTCGAGATGTTCGCCTGCACGCCCGACACCCGCGAGCACGAGTCCATCCTCGTCACCGACGCGATGCCGTCCATCATCCACCTCGGCCTCCTGCTCCTCGGTCAGGAACCCGGCAAGCCGCTGTCCTACGACATGAACTTCGACCCGCCCAAGCTCGTCCCCGCCAAAGGCCCCGAGATCGAGGTCTTCATCGTCGTCGAAGTGGCCGGCGTCGAACGCGAGATCCCCGCTAACCGATGGGTCCAGGACAATAAAACCCAGGAGATGATGCAAGGCAACACCTGGCTCTTCGCCGGCTCGCAGTTCGCCGAGTTCGACGGCAAGCAGATCTACCACGCCGACCTCAACGGCTCGGCCATCTCGCTGGTCAACTTCGGCGACGACCTGCTCACCCTCCCCAACGCCATGACCGACGACAACACCAGCCACAACAAAGTCTGGGCCCCACGAACCAAGGCCATCCCCAAGGTCGGCACCGAGGTCGCCATCCGCCTCCGCGCCCAGAAGCCCGACATCAAAGACCCCGACGCCCAATCGCCCAAGGCGCCGCCGCTGCCCAAGCCGCAGCCAGAGCCAGCGCCTCAGCCCGAGCAAGAAGCCGGCGCCGCAGACCCGCCCGACGAGCCCAAGGGCTGATCCGCATCAAAAGAATCGCGAAACCTCGACCAATACCCGATTTAGGGTTTGACACGCACGGCCCGGCGCGCCACAATCTTAGGACTGAACGCTCTTCTCTTAGGGAAACGCAATGATCCGTACCGCCCTCCTCGCCTCGTGCCTGATCGTCGCCGCCAGCTTCGGCACAGGCTGCAGCAGCTCGCTCAGCTCCAACGATCTCCGCAACAACTGGACGCCCGAGCTGTACTCGGTCACCCAATCCGAAGAAGAGTTCACCAACTTCCGCTCGCGACACCGCCACAACACTTGGCGACAGATCCGCGACGACTGGGCCATGATCTGGCTCGAGCACCGCAACATCCGTCTGACCGAGTACGACCTGCCCTGATCCGGCCGGCCCGAACCGAACACGAGAAGCCGAGGTCACGTGCCTCGGTTTTTTGATGCGCGCGTACCCCGCGCCAAGCCGGGCCAGAGCGCAGCGCCGGCTCGGTTCGGGTGTGCCGTCGGCTTATACGTAACCATAAAAACATCGCGCGTCTTGTAGCCGCCGCGTAACACGCGGGGGTCGAATCGCCTGGGGTTTATTCGCCGTGACCGTAATCAAAAAAGGAAATGACTCGATCCCCCGTGCGTTGCCCGGCGGCTAGGCTTCGAAACGGATCCAATCGCGAAGTTTCAAAATGTGTTTGGTATTAGAACGTGTACGGGAAGTGCCCATCAACAGCCGGAGACCTACGGGCTCCGGACACGAAAGCAGTTGTT
>JBMYUK010000256.1:0-4796 GCA_049605275.1 Phycisphaeraceae bacterium | reverse complement strand
CAGCCGACGCAGCGCCGACACCATCGGCCGACGCATCAAACGTCTCACCCGCCGGATCGAAAGCCCCGAATTCCGCTTCACCCTCTTGCATCAGGAAAAGCTCCCGCGCACGATGCGCCGGACCGCGACGCTGCTTTTTGTCCAGGGCCGATCCCTGCGCGAGACCGCTCGGCTAACCAAGAAAACGCTTCACCGCGTGCGCTGCGACAGGGCCATGCTCCTCACCCTCGCCCGGGTTCAGGAGGTCGCCGCGATCACCGGCGACGAGACGCGATGACCCAGACGCCCATCAACCAGACGCCCATCACCCTGTCGCTTGAGCGAAGCATCCAGACCCGGGCCGACCCGACTCCCCGCGCGATGGAGATCGCCGTGATGTTCGGCCTGTCGCTCGACGGCACGCACGAGCAGACCATCGTCCCGCGCCTCGAACTCGAACTCGCGCCGCGTCAGATCGTCTTCATCACCGGCGTGTCCGGCGGGGGCAAGTCCACCCTGCTCCGACTCATCGCCGACGCCGTCACGCCTCACCACCTCGACGAACGCGCTCGAGCGGATCGGCCGGGGTTGGTCGTCGGCGACGCGCTGGGCGAACTGCCGGACCAAGTGCTCGTCGACGCGTTGGCTAGGCCGGAGGCAGAGACCGAAACCGAAGCCAAACGTGGTGTCCGAGACGACGAAGTGGACGCCGACCAACGCCCCGGGCCCGCGAGCCTCGAACGGGTTTGCCACTGGCTCAGTCTCGCCGGGCTCAACGACGCGGCCGTGATGCTGCGCCGGCCGCACGTGCTGTCCGAGGGCCAGCGGCACCGCTTGCGTTTAGCACAGGCGATGGCCGTCGCCGAGCGTCGCCCCGAAGCGTGGTCCGTGCTCCTCGCCGACGAATTCGGCTCGACCCTCGACCGCACCACCGCGCACGGCCTCGCGCGCAGCGTGCGACGCTGGGTCTCGCGCTCCGATGTCTGCCTCGTCGCCGCGACCGCGCACGACGACCTGCTCGAGCCGCTCGCCCCCGACGTCCTCGTCGAAGTCGCGCCCGGCGGACGCTGCGACGTGCATCGACGCTAGCGCCACTCGACTCCTTCGCATCGCGATCTTCGTCATCGCTACTCTTTTATGCCGACGCTCACTCAACGCTTTCGTGCGATCGGTGCGTCCGATCCACTCGACGCCCTGCCCATTCTCGAATCCGAGCGCAGCGACTACCACGCGCTCAAGCCGCACCACTATCGGTCCGGCGACCCCGCGACAATGACACGCGTCTTCGCCATCCGCGACTCCGAGCCGAGCCCGAGCGATCGGTATCTCAATCGCGCGGGCTTGGCGCGGCCGATCGCCGTGCTCGTCGAGTCCTTGCCGAGCCTGTCGTGTCGCCTGCGCGACGAGGCGCTCGATCACCGTTACGGGCACCTGCGTCCCAAACCGCGGTCGGCCCTCTTGACCGAGGAGATCCGTTGCATCAGCCGAGTCATCGTCGATCCGCGCTACCGCGGGCTGGGCCTGGCCGTGCAACTGGTACGGCACGCGCTGGCGACGGCGACGACGCGTTACACCGAGGCCTTGGCCGTCATGGGCCGGGTCAGTCCGTTCTTCGAGCGCGCCGGCATGATCGCGTACGAGCGGCCGCCCCTCGCCTCGGCCGAGCGCGCGCTCGCCGCGATGCGCTACGCCGGCATCGACCCGCACGAACTCGCGATCCCCTCGGCCCTCGAAGCGCGGATCAATGGACTCGATACAAACCGCCGCGGACTCGTCACGCGCGAGTTGACCCGTTGGTACCGCACCGCCGCCGGCCGAAGCCCGCTCCGCAAACCCACACCGCGTCAAATCATCGACGCCGCGCGCCAACGGCTGATCGCCTGTCCCATCTACTACCTGCACGAGAACCCGCATGCCGCAAACGCAAACGCCGCAATCGATCCCGATCGACCGACTCGATCCGCACCCCTCGAACAGCAACGTCATGCCCAAGGCGCTGCTCGATAAACTCGCGAACGAGATCGAACGCACCGGGCTCTACCCGCCCGTCATCGTCCGGCCGATCGGCGAGCGCTATCAAATCCTCGACGGCCACCACCGCGCGGTCGTGCTCGAACGGCTCGGTCATACCGCTGTGCACGCGGTGGTTTGGCCGGTGGACGACGAGCAGGCGCTGGTCATGCTCGCTTCGCTGAACCGGATGCGCGGCGAGGACGACCCGCGCAAGCGCGCCGCCCTGCTCGCCAAACTGTGCGTGTCGATGGACGCCGGCGAATTGGCGAAGCGACTGCCCGAAGACGTCGGCCGAGTCAATAAACTACTAGAGCTGCACCATGCTGCGCCGCCGTCGCCCAAGCCGCCGAATGCGATGGAAGAGATGCCGGTGTGTCTGCACTTTTTTGTCTTGCCCCGCGAGCGTAAGGCGGTCGAGGCGTGTCTCCGAGAGCACGGCGGCCCGCGCGAGGCGGCGTTGCTGTCGCTGCTCGGTCTCTCCGAGTCGGGGGGTGAAGGCTCATGAGCGACACTTTAAGCACCGACGATCGGTTGATTCTGGACCTGGCCCGGGCCGAGCACGACATCCTCTCGTTCGCGAAGGCTAACGATCTGTCGCTCGACGATCTGGTGGATTGGGCGGCCGAGCCGAAGACGCGACGAACGCTCGCGGGCCTGTGTGTGCTCGCCGATGCGCAGACGCAGTTGCTGCTTTCGCGCTATCGCCTGGTCGCGGCGACGCGGTTGATCGGCCAAGCCACGGCCGAGGACGACACCCTCTCGGCCGAGCAGGTGCGCAAGGCCTGCGTCGACTTATTGAAGACCGAGTTGTCGCGCGCCGCGAGCCTGGCTGCCGACGAAGCACCCGAGCGCGACGAGGCGTTCGAGGCGCTTGCGCGGGCGATGTCCGTCCCCGAGCGAGCGATGACGCATGAGGACGAACCGACGACAGGATCGCGCACCGAGGCGGAGGCCGAAGATGACTAACCAGAGTGATGCGCGTCGTCCGGGGGCGAAGCTGCGCCGTCTTCAGCGTTTGCGTCCGACGACGCCGGCCCAGCTGCATCGCTTCGTCGAGGCGGGGTTTGGCATGCGCCTACCCGCGATGCGAGCGGATGGGGAGCGCGTTGAACCGGGCGGGCCGTTCGATTATCTGTGCGATGCGTACTTCGATCGGCCGGGCGACGCGGTGGTCTGGGCGAGTCGAGGCGGAGGTAAGACAATGCTCGGCGCGGCGGCGACGCTGTTGGACCTGCTCTTTAAGCCGGGCATCCAGGTCCGTATCCTCGGCGGGTCGCTGCAGCAGGCCGAGAAGATGCACGAGCACTTGCGGCTGCTGCTCGATCAGCCGCTCTTGCGCGAGGGCGGCGGCGTGTTGGCGCGTCCGGCGACGCTTCGACGGGTTGTCCTGAAGAACGGCAGCCGGGTGGAACTGCTCGCATGCAGCCAGAAGGCGGTGCGCGGCACGCGCGTGCAGGTCTTGCGCTGCGACGAGGTCGAGGTGATGGACCGCGAGGTCTGGAACGCGGCGCAGATGGTGACGCGCTCGGCCCGCTGCGGCGAACGCGTCGTGCCCGGCCGGATCGAAGCGCTCTCGACGATGCACCAACCCGCGGGCCTGATGTCGGAACTCATCGCGAGCGCGACACGTCGGCTGTACCGATGGAACGCGCTGGATGTCGTCTCCAGGTGTCCGCCCGAGATCGCGTGCGAGGGTTGTGCGCTGTGGAACGACTGCCGAGGGCAAGCCAAGCGTGCGGCCGGTCACTTCCCCGTCGAGGACTTAATCGAGCAGCGGCGTCGGTTGAGCGATCGGCTGTGGGACGCGGAGATGATGTGCCGACGACCGATCACGCGCGAGGCGGTATACCCCTGCTTCGATCCGGATCACTTTGTCGACGACGCCGAGCCTTGGCGAACCGGCTTGCGCGCGACGCGCGGCGGGGTGTGGTTCGGCGGGATGGACTTCGGCCTGCGCAACGACACCGTCGTCCTCTGGGCGTGGGCGGTGTGGCGCGGCTCGGACACGATCCTCCACCTCGCCGGCGAGTACATCGCCAAGGATCGCATCGTCACCGACAACCTCACCGCCGCCAACGCCGTCGCGACCGCCCACGGCCTGCCCGCCCTCACCCGGCTCGACATCCTCGCCGTCGACCCCGCCGGCCACCAGCGCTCGAGCCAGACCGGCCGAAGCGAGGTCCAGGTCCTCCGCGACGCAGGTTGCACCGTCCGCACACCCAAAGCCCCCTTGCGACTGGGCATCGAAGCCCTCCGACGACGCCTGGACCACGGTCTGATCCGCATCCACCCCCGCTGCGAAGGCCTGATCCGATCCCTCCAAACCTATCGCTACGACCCCGACCGACCCCATAGCGAAACCCCCCCTCAAAGACGGCCCCGACCACGCCTGCGACGCCCTGCGCTACCTCGTTTTAGCCTTCGACCGCAGCGGCGGCGGCGTGAAGCGGCGGCGATATTGATCCGATGTATACAAAGCGATGTTGATTTTTACTCTGCTCACTGACTATCATTTCGTACATAAGTCGTTTGCCGTTCGGCAAACGCCGTAGTGAACCATGCGTAAAGCATTTACCCTTGTCGAACTTCTCGTCGTTGTTTCCATCATCGCGCTATTGATCGCGATCCTGTTGCCGGCATTGAGCAATGCACGCTACACCGCGCAGGTCGCGCAGTGCAAGGTCGTATTGCGAGGCATCGCGACGGTGCAATCGTCATACGCTGTCGATAACAAAGACTTCTTTCCCGAGGCGGGCTATCGCTACGGCTCGGCTGGGGAAGCGGGTAGCTGGTGGCAGGCTCGG
>JBMYUK010000255.1:0-4803 GCA_049605275.1 Phycisphaeraceae bacterium | reverse complement strand
GCGATTCGGCGATGACCTATCGCACGCGCTATCTCGCGGACCTGCGTCCCTCGGCCGTGATCGATCTGCTTGTCACCGACGCGATCAATCCCCGCTCGATCGCGTATCAAGCCGAAGCGATCGCGCGACACATCGACGCGCTGCCGCACGATCATGACGATCCGGCAGTAAGCGACGCCGATCAGAAACTCGCCCACGCCCTGTCCGAATCGATCAACGCCTACGACGCGGACGCATTAAACGAGGGCGGGGGTCGGCGGCAGACGCTCGGCGCCGCGCTCGAAGGATTGCAAGAGCAGGTCCCCGCGATCGACCAGGCGCTGACCGCGAGGTATCTAGCGCACACCGATTTGCCCAAGCAGTTCGCATCGATCGAGCCGGCAGCGTTGCGTCGAGCGGAGGGCGGTGCATGAGCGTCACGTACACCGTCCAGCACGACACGCAATTCGCCTATCCGGTCCCTGTCTCGGTCTGCCACAACGTGGTCTGTTTGATGCCCCGGCCGAGTCGGCAGTTACTGGTCCACGAGGCGTCGTTGAAGATCACGCCGCAGCCGACGGTCGTCAACGAAAGGCGCGACAGCTTCGGGAATACGACCCATGCGTTCTCGATCGAAGAGCCGCACGAGCGGATGACGGTCCACGCGACGACGCGGCTGACCGTGAATCCGCCGCCGCCCGCTTCGAATCAACCCGGCCCGGCTTGGGAGGCGGTCCGCGACGACGTTGCGAGTCAATCGGATGCGCGGTGGCAAGAGGCCTGCCGATTCCTCTTCGACTCGCCGCTGGTGTCGCGCATCATGCCGGCCCGCGAATACGCTCAGGATTCTTTCGCGCCCGGCCGACCGATCCTCGACGCGGCTTTAGAACTCACACGCCGCATCCACGCCGACTACGAGTACCTGCCGGGCTCGACCCACGTCGGAACGACCAGCACGCAGGCGATCACGCAGCGTCGCGGCGTGTGTCAAGACTTCGCCCACGCTCAGATCGCGGCGCTGCGATGCCTCGGTCTGCCCGCGCGGTACGTGTCCGGCTACCTGCGAACGATCCCGCCGCCGGGACAGGCCCGTCTCGTCGGGGTCGACCAGTCGCACGCCTGGCTGAGCGTCTACGCCGGCGGTGCGATCGGCTGGGTCGATCTCGATCCGACGAACGCGATGGCCTGCGATACCAACCACATCCCGATCGCCGTGGGCCGAGACTACGCAGACGTCGCGCCGATCCGCGGCGCGTTTCTCGGCGGCGGCGAGAGCCAACTGCGCGTCACCGTGGACGTCGCCGAGCAAACCCCCGCCGCCGGATAACCGCCATGCCGCAAGACGACTGCGCTCCCTCGGCCGACCTCGCGAAACGTTTCGAGGCGATGACCGGCAAGCGGCCCGAGGTGATCGCGTCTGCGCCGGGGCGGATCGAGGTGCTCGGCAACCACACGGATTACAACGCCGGATTGACGCTCTCTTGTGCGGTGCCGATGCGCTGTGCCGTGGCACTGGGCCCTAGCGACGGGCCGTTCGATTGGCTTGCGAGCACAGCGTTCCCCGGTGAGCCGGTGCGCGTTTTGGATCGTACCTCGCCGCCGACAGACGCGCGATGGACGCATTATGTTCTCGGCCTGATCGACGGACTCGAGCGGCGCGGCGTGGTCGTGCCCCGCATCCGGTTGTTGATCGACTCGGGGGTTCCGGCGGGGGCGGGCGTGTCGAGTTCGGCGGCGTTCGAGGTGGCGGTGCTGACGGCGTTGTGCGAGTCGGTGTCGGCCGAGCTCTCGCCGGTCGAGATGGCGAGGCTGTGTCAGTACGCCGAGGCGTCGCACGTCGGCGCGAAGACGGGCTTACTCGATCCGCTGTCGTCGCTGCTGGGTCGAGTTGATTCGCTGTTGCAGATCGATTTCGCGTCGATGCAGACCCGCGCCGTGCCGATGCCCGAGGGGATGAGCTTTCTCGCGATCGATTCGGGGGTGAAGCACGATCTGACGGGCGACTACAACGTGCGGCGCGAGGCCTGCGAGTCGGCGGCGCGGGCGATGGGGGTGGCGACGCTGCGTGAGGCGACGCGCGCGGGGCTCGACGACGTCGCCGCCGACCTGACCGACCTCGAGCGGGGATGCGCGCTGCACGTGATCGACGAGATCGCGCGGGTCTCGCAGGCGAACGATGCGCTGGAGCGCGGCGCGATCGAGCGCTTCGGCGAGTTGATGTTCGCTTCGCACGAGAGCAGCCGGACGCATTTTCGCAACAGCTGCGACGAACTGGACGCGGTGATCGAACTGGCGAAAGGCGACCCGCGGTGCCTGGGCGCGCGGCTGTCGGGCGGCGGCTTCGGCGGGATCGCGATTGCGTTGGTCAAGGCCGCCGAGGCCGAGGCGTTACGCAGCCAGCTGATCGCGACGCTCGGACCGACCGCTTCGGGGCAGCGTTGGTCCGCCGTCTGCGATCCGTCGGCCGGGGCGTGCGTTCATCGATGAGCGATGCGGGCCGAGTTACATGACGCGGTAGCTGACGCCGCGGCCCTTGCCCTTGCTTTCGACGTCGGTTTCGTTTTTCAGGAGCACGCTGACGGGGCGTTCGACGCCGGTCGTCTCCTTGATTTCGGTCGAGGCGATCCATCGGCCGGTGTGCTTTTTGAGGAGGGCGAGAACGGCCGCCTTTTCCTTCGCGGTGTCGCTGGCCGGCTTGCGGCCCGACTCGGTCGCGGCGGGCGCAGGACTCACCGCTGCGACCGCGCGCTTCAGGTCGATCTTGATCCCCGCGTTGCGCGCGGCGGCCACAAGCCCGACCGCTAATTCGTCCTCGATCTCGGTCAATTGTTTCTCGAGGTCTGCGACTTTCGCCTGCGACGCTTCGAGCGCTTCGCGGGCTTGTTTCAGTTCGCGTTCAATCGATTCTTTCTGTTTATCCGCTTCCGTGCGAGCTTTGGTAATCAGCTCATTGAAAGCATTTGCGAATGCGGCGGTGCGTGACATCGCGTCTCCAAGGGTTGGCCCGGACGACTCAGGAATATCATCAAGCGATTCAATTGGATTGCACATCATGGCTCGCCGACGTGTTTTATGCAAACCGCGGATTCTTTGACTCGATTCGCGATCTGGCAAACCTTGCAGTCGAACGCCTCAAAATCGCCCTGCAGCCCGATTCAGCAACTTAAAAAGCTAAACAGTTGACTCTGTAACCGCAGTTGAGATAATGCGTCGTAGTAATGTCATTATGTAACAATATGCATCTACGCTAACACTATGAATCATCACTTGAAGGATATTCGATTGAATCGATTCTTGACCCGAATTGCTCTCGTCGTTGTTTTGATGGCCGCGGGAATCGGTCTGGCTTATCTCGTTTGGAGCCCGTTTATCAGCGATCGCGGCGGCGTGTCTGTCTCGAACGATCGGGCTGCGGAGCGGTCCGCCGATGTCAAAGTTGTCTCTGTAGCGAATAAGTCCGCGCGCGAGCGGGTCGAGTTTAACCGCGACATCCGGCCGATCCTCGCGGAGAACTGTTTCGCCTGCCACGGGCCGGATCTGGACCACGCCGCGGCAGATCTGAGCCTGCACACGTTCGAGATGGCGACCAAGCCGCTGTACGACGACGTCGCGGCGATCGTGCCCGGCGACCTCGAGAAGAGCGAGTCCTGGTTTCGCATCAACGACGAGTTGGACCCGATGCCGCCGAAGAAGTCGCACAAGGTGCTGACCGCCGAGCAGAAAGACCTCATCAAGCGTTGGATCGAGCAGGGTGCCGAGTACGAACCGCACTGGGCCTACGTCGCGCCCAAGCCCTCCGATCCGCCGACTGTTGAGAACCGCAATTGGCCGACGCACTGGATCGATCGGTACGTGCTTGCCCGGCTCGAGGACAAGGGCCTTGAGCCCGTCGCTGATGCAGATCGCGTCAAGCTGATCCGCCGGCTGAGCATGGACCTTACCGGTCTCGCGCCGACGCCCGAGGAAGTAGACGCGTTCGTCAACGATCGATCGAAAGACGCCTACGAAAAACTGGTCGATCGACTGCTCGCCAGCCCGCGCTTCGGTGAGCGGATGGCGATCTATTGGCTCGACCTCGTGCGCTTCGCGGACACCGTCGGTTACCACGGCGATCAGACGCAGAGCATCACCCCGTATCGCGACTGGGTCATCTGGGCGTTCAACGAGAACCTCTCGTACGACCAGTTCATGACGCATCAGATCGCCGGCGACCTCGTCGACGATCCCTCCGGCAACGCGATCATCGCCAGCGCCTACAACCGCCTGTATCAAACCTCGCACGAAGGCGGCATCCAGCGCAAGGAATACCAGGCGATCTACGACGCCGACCGCGTCCGAAACTTCGGCGAGGCGTTCATGGGTTCCACCGTCGGCTGCGCGCAGTGCCACGATCACAAGTACGACCCGTATACCGACGAAGATTTCTACGCCCTCGCCGCGTTCTTCGGCCAGATCGACGACCTCTGGCACCTGCCCCCGGAAGAGGGGGGACGCTTCAGCAAGGCGGGCAATTCGAATCCGACGCAGCGACACCCCGAGATCAAGGTGCTCTCGCCGCTGGACCTGCAGCGTAAGGCCGCGCTCGAGAAGCGTTTGGCTGAGGCCGATGACCCCGAGCTTACTAAGGTAATCCAGGCCGAGCTCGACGCGATCAAGCCGCGCCGCCTGATGATCAGCAAGCAGCACGAGCCGGAGAACATCCGCCCGGTGGTGATCTCCCCCAGATCCGCGAACAGATCGCGGACATGGGCGAGAAACGCCGGGTCGGTCGCCATCAGGGTTTCGCCGCGAGGCTTTCGTCGAACTTGATCGATTCGCCGCAGC
>JBMYUK010000254.1:0-4808 GCA_049605275.1 Phycisphaeraceae bacterium | reverse complement strand
GCATGGTCATACCGTGAGTTTGGATTCGTTGTTTCTGCCATTGTCTTTGTCGTATCGGCAGTCGTGGTCATTGGTGCGTCAAATGCCATTCTCTTGTTCTGTGCAGTACTATTTGCTCCCAGACGACAGGCTGAGGAGGATAATCTTCAAGAGAATGATTAGCTTTTACGACTTGTCATATTTTGTTATGAATGAAACCGAAATCGATTCCAAAGCGTATCTGCGTGTTCTTGCTGTCCGCCGGTGTTGCAATGCTAGCTGCAATCACTGTATGGGAGGACAGTAAGGCTGGGCGTGGCCTTCGACGTACAACGGCTCACCCCAGATGTCCTCGCCGCGGTTTTCTTTGGCACCGGTTCGTGCCAGTTCGCGTTTGGCGGCCTCCGTTTTACCGGTGCCGGGGCGACCCAGAAGCAGGACCAGATTCAGATCGCCTCGTGCGAACATACTCAGGTATCGGTTCAACTCGTCGTACCTGCGGATCACGATAGCATCGCCAGGGAGACCAGTTTTTGACGACTCGTGTTGGTTGCTCCGGGCTTGTCCCATAGCGTATTTCGGGAAAACATGAGACTTTGAGACCGAGCGGTGTCATCCCTTCCCGTTGAGCGGGGAGTCGGCGAGTTTCTGGAACTCGGCGAGGATGTCGGGGTGTTGCCCGGACAGATAACGCACCACCGCAGCGTTCTCCAACAACCTGCGGATGTAAATACTTTCATTCAAATCCAATTTGGGAGCCCTATAAGCAACAGGCATTAGATATAGTTGATCTTTTGATTTGAATCATATGGCATCTGAATAGTGTCCATAAATTTTATTGTGAAAAGTGTACACCTTAGTAATTTTTTGCTAATTCCGCCGGGTCGCGACGACCACCAGCGCGACCGGCGTCGTCACCGAGACCGTCTACGACGCCTTCGGCCGACAGCAAAAGACCATCGTCAACCCCGCGGTCTTCCAGGACGGCACGACCGCCAACCCCGACCACATCGCCACGCTGCCCACCTCCGAGACCGAGTCGGTCTACGACGCCCAGGGCCGGCTGTCCCAGTCAATCGACGCGCTGGGCCGGGCGACGGCGTACACCTACGACGCGCTGGGCCGGGTGACGCGCACCACCTACCACGACAACACGTCCAGCACGACCGGTTACGACTACGCGGGCCGCCGCGTGAGCGAGACCGACCCGCTCGGCCGAACCACGAACTACACCTACGACACCACCGGCCGACTCATCGCCGTCACGCTGCCGATGATCGACCCCGATGGATCGGCCACCGGCACCACCAACACCGACCGGCCGACCTACGCCTACGGCTACGACCAATACGGCAACCAGACCACCATCACCGACCCGATCGGCGTCTCAACGACCGGCGACCCGACCGACCGCGTCACCCAATTCACCTTCGACGATCGTGGCCGGCAGACCACCCGCACCCTGCCGGACACCTCGATCGAGCAGATGGTCTACGACGACACGCCGATCGCCACCGTGCAGGCGGGCCCGAACCCCGGACTGAGCGTCGCCGGCGGCCAGCTCGAATACACGATCGACTTCGAGGGCCGCGTCACCGCCTACCGCTACGACAACACCGCGATCGGCCGCGGGAGACAGGCCGCCGTCTACTACTACAACGACCTCGCCAGCTACCAGGCCGACACTAGTCTCGCCAACTCCGACCGTAAAGTCGAGTACACCTACGACGCCTTCGGCCGAGTCGTCCAGATGATCGACTCCGGCCACGGTTCCGGGGGCGGCACGACAACCCACACCTACGACATCGAGGGCCGGCTGACGCAGATCGATTCACCCGAAGGCGTGCTCAACTACGCCTACGACGAGTTCGGCAGAAAAGAACGCGCCTGGTCAAGCACCGACACGACCGGCTCGACCGCAATCACCGACACCGAATACACCTACGACGAGCTTGGCCGGCTCGAGACCGTCGATGTCCTCACCCGCAACAGCGCACCCGTCACCGAAGACCCGACGACGTACCACTACGACGAGGTCGGTAATCTCGACGCGATGGAGCAGTACAACGGCGTGACGGTCGATTATGTCTACGACTCCCTGCACCGCCTCGACGCCCTGTACCACTTTATTGATCTGAATTCCGACGACATCGTTTACGATGCAGGCATCGACACGCTACTGGCTAGCTTCGACTACACACTCGACGCGGCGGGCAACCGGACCGCGGCCAGCGAGTTTGTGGACGCCGACGGGGATGGGGTGGTCGATACCGACGAGACCTACGACTGGCTGTGGGCCTACGACGGCCTGAACCGCCTGCGCAGCGAGACGCTCGACGCCGGGGACGATGCGCTCGACTACACCGACACGTTCGACTTCGACGATGCAAGCAACCGCACCCAGGCCACGCGCGACGAGGGCAGCGACGGCAGCGTCGAAGCCACCACGACGTACACCTACGACGACAACGACCGGCTGCTGACCGAGACGAAGGACACGACGGGCACGGCCGATGACCGCCACACGGTCTACGCCTACGGCCCGTCCAACAACCTGACGACCCAGACCGGCAAGACCGTTCACGCGGGCCTGGACAACACCGGCACGGTGCGCGAGTCGACGTCGATGAGTTACGACGTGATGGGCCGGCTGTCCTCGACGACGGTGACGACCTACGACTCGGCCGGCGTGCAGACGCAGGAGGTCGTGACGGACTACGGCTACAACGCCGGGGGCCTGCGTGTCCAGGAGACCACGACAGTGGACCCCGGAAGTGGCGGGACGCCGGTGGTGAAGACCTTCCACTTCGACCCGAGCAACCCGACGGGCTACGCGCAGGCGTTGGAAGAGTACGTGGACGGCGTGCTCAGCCGGACGTATACGCTGGGCCACGACGTGATCAGCCAGCACGATACTTCCGGGGGCAATGGTGTGCTGACGATGCTGTACGACGGCCACGGCAGCACCCGCGCGCTGCTGACCACCGCCGCGGCGTTGCTGGAGGTGTACCTCTACGACGCCTACGGCAACCTGCTGGAAGGCACGGGCCTAACAACCGCGAGCGCCGCCCTGACCCGCATCCTCTACTCCGGCGAGTGGACCCAAACCAACGGCACCCAGTACCTGCGCGCAAGGTTCTACGACCCGAGCAGCGGGCGCTTCAATCGGCTCGACCCGTATGCGGGGAACATGTCAGACCCGCTGAGCCTGCACAAGTACTTGTACACACACGGCAACCCGGTGATGGGGATTGATCCGAGTGGAAATCGCATTAGTATTCTTGGTTCGTTAAGCACTGTAGGTTTAATTAAGTTATTTTCAGTTTCTTTGTTGACAGTTGGGTCGGGAGCACTGGCAATAAGTTCGGCTGTTGCTTATTTCAAGGGAGGTTATGGTTATCGTCATAAGGTTGAAGATTTTATAAAAGTCTATAAGAATAACTTTGTAAACGCTGCACAGCAGAATAATTTAGAACCAGAGTATCTTGCAGCTATGTTAACACAAGAACTTGAAGATATTGGTAGAGATGACTACGTAGGTGATTATTTGGGCCAGGCAACAGGCCTAAATGAATCATCAATTGGAGTGGCTCAGTTGAATCCGTCTCATGTTATTCGCGTTTATGGATCTATGCCAAGAGGCGAGGCTTTAAGAACGCTATTGAGTCCAGAGCAGTCTATCGATGTACTTGCTGGTTGGTTGCGTATCAAAGCTAATACGTATAAGGATAGGTTGAGAAATAGTGTGGGCGATAAGTTTATGCGATATGACCCAGGTGCTACATATCGTTCTATGCTAGGAGTGCCCGTAAATCTCGATGATTTTACTCAGCATTCATCTACTTGGTCCCCGCCAATGATGGCGATGTTTGGATACACGATTGATCATGGAAGTCATTTTTTCAAACCAACATCGAGTACATCCGTGAATGATTTTTCGTTCGATCCTGACTTTGTTGATGGAGGAAGTAGCAGTGACTGGGGTAATCAAGTCTTTAGTAGATACTCAAGGATTAAAGGAATGAACATATTCTAGTTAGGAGTTACGATCTATTATGCGTTTGATGACTATAATTGGCTTTTCGTCCTTAATCATATTATTTGCTACGTTAGCTTGTAGCCATAAGGCTAAGCATGCGGCAGATATTATTGATTGGATGGATGAGGAATATATGTTGAAAAACGAAGGGTGGATTCCTACTGAACAGGAAATAATAGCGCAAATTGAGAGATTGGCGGCAGAAGAATATTTTTGTAAAGAAACCGACCTATATATGATTGAGGCGGCGGCAGCATTAGATAAGCCCGTTGTTCTGAGATACTTACTTGATCAAGGTGTATCACCAAATCCAGAGAGCCGAGGTGTGGCACTCTGTCAAGCAATACAGTCTGGTAATCAGCAGTCTGTCCTTGCTCTAATAGACTATGGTGCAAATTTAAATGCAGTGTCTGGAAGTAATGACGACACACCCCTTCATTGGGCTGCCTATGAAGGTGAGTATTGGGCAGTAGACTTACTTATATCGAAAGGAGCAAATCCAAATATCGAAAATCGAAAGGGATTGACGGTAGTTGATTTTGCAAATAATAATTCAGATATAGAGCTACAAAGGCGATTCAAAGTGAAATGAACAAGTTTGGTCAGAACGAGGTCTGGAGTCGTTTAAGTTTTATCTCTTCCCCCGTCTCACCCAAGTCATACTCCGCGAAGACAACGACACTCCACGGGCATCTGCCGTGACCACGAGCTACCACTACGACGCCGCGGGCGACGTGGCGAAGGCAACCCACTACTTGTCCCTTGCTGCCAGGGAGGCCGATCGACTGGC
>JBMYUK010000253.1:4616-4827 GCA_049605275.1 Phycisphaeraceae bacterium | reverse complement strand
CGAGTTGTTCGCGGAGACAGATGCCGATCTTGTAGGTCGCTGGGTGCTTGGCGAGGTAGCGGTCGTAGTAGCCGCCGCCTTGGCCGAGGCGTTGCCCGTTGGGGGTGAACGCGAGGCCGGGCACGATCGTCACGTCGGGCGTCGCATCGAACGGCGCTTGCGTCGTCGGTTCGAGGATGCCGAATCGCCCCGGCGCGAGGTCGTCGAAACC
>JBMYUK010000253.1:0-4606 GCA_049605275.1 Phycisphaeraceae bacterium | reverse complement strand
GCCTCGAGCACCCGCTCGGTGCCGGTCACGTTCGGGTGGTGATAGCTCTCGTAGCTGCCCCACACGCCCGGCTTCGCGGCCACATGAATGATGGCGTCCATGCCTTCCGCGGCGCGCTGCATGACGCCGGGCTCGGGCAGCATGTGCGGCACGCACACGACCTTACCTCCCCGCAGCAACGTGGCGATCAACACCTGTGTGGGCATCTCGCCCTTACTGGATACGTAGACGAAGACGCTGCTCGAGCGCTCGACGCGATCGATCGACCGCACCGACCGATCAATCGCCGCACCGCGCTCGATCAAGTCATGCTCGGGGATCGCGTCGCGGATCGCTCGATAGCGTTTTCTCAGGTCGGCTTTACTCGGCGATCCGTTCACAAGCCACAGTGTAATCACCGGCGGGCTACGCACGACGGACGCGCGAGCTACCCCATTGACTTTCTACAGTCAGTTCGGCTGATAAAAAATAACGTCGTCTCGGCTCGCGCGTCCGGAGCCCGTTGGTCTCCGGCTGTTTCGCTAGTCTCGCTTGACGTAGAGCGATAGCTCCTCGGCGTCGGCCTCGTGTTCGTTGACCGGGTCCAGCCGCAGGTATCGCCGAAGCACCGCGACCGCGAGATAGATCACCGGCGTGTCGAGCAGCGCCACCGAGAGCTTGAAGACGTAGCCCGTCGCGATGAACAAGAGCAATTGCGGCCAGATCGCTTCGCCGGCGTTGATCGGGAGCGCCTTGGCGTAGAAGTGCGTGATGAGGATGACGGCCGTGGTATCGACCAGTTGGCTGATGCCCGTCGATCCGTTGTTGCGAAGCCAGAGGTGCTTGCCTTTGGTCAATCGCTTCCAGAAGTGGAACAGCTGCACGTCGACAAACTGCGCGACCATGTACGCGATCATCGAGGCGATGACCGCGCCGAAGGCGAGCTGCTGGATGCGGTAAAAGGTCCAGTCTTCGTTGAAGCGGACGAAGGCGCCGCCGTCGTCGTAGATCGGCTCGGGGGTGGGCGGCGCGAAGACCTCGTTGCCCGCGGCGTCGAAGCCGTAGCTGACCATCTCCGGCTGCACGGGCAGCGTCCCGCCGAGCCAGAGGACGAAGATAATCCAGAAGTTGAGGATGAGCCCGACCCAGACGACGAAGTTGGCCCGTCGTCGGCCATAGAACTCGGAGATCAGGTCCGTGCACAGGAACGTGAGCGGATACGGCAGGACGCCGACGGCCAGCGCGAAACTGATCGAACCCCAGGCCCCCCACTGCCACCCCGCCTCGCCGCCCGTGCTGGCCAACACGATGAATCGGCTGATGCCCAGGATGTTGAGCATCGCGAGGGTGCCGAGAAACAAGCCCGCCATAACGAGGAACACCCGCTCTCGACGTCGGTGCAGCACCGCGGGCGGGAGCGCGTTTTGCGGTGTCAAAGCGGAGGACATTTGCAGAGTGTAACGCGTATCGCCGGGACTCAAGATTCCGCAAAATCGTTTCGGCGCACCGTCGAATCGCAGGCTATACTTTTGCTTCGAGAGGGATGACGGCCAGGCCTACATTCTTGACGGAGCAACAAGCCTCATGGCGATGGACATCGAGCTAGCCACGATCGCAGGAGCCACACGCTACCCCGTCGATGCGTTTCTCTTCGTCCAGCGCGGCCTGGATTTCACCGTCACCCGGCTCCACGGCGAGATCGAAGACGACGACCCCGAGTTCGGCAACCCGTCGTTCGAATCGTCGCGTCACGTCAGCGGCCAAGACCTGTGCATAGGCCTCCGCGATTTCGCGATTAAAGAGTACGGCCTGCTCGCGCGGACCGTGCTCCGACGCTGGTCGGTCATCACCAGCCGCGACTTCGGCGAGATCGTCTTCGCCATGGTCGACGCCGGCATGATGCGGAAGACCGACGACGACACGATCCACGATTTCAACAACGTCTTCGACTTCGCCAGCGCGTTCGATCCCAATCTAATGCTCGGCAAGAGCAAGGACTGAGTCGTCCCCGGGCCGAGGTTCGCCGGGCCCGGTTTCTCGCGCGTGCGTTTAGCCGAGCGGTTATCTTGCGGTCTTCGCATCCCGGACGAGGGGCATCATGTCGGACGCCGAAGCACCGCAACCCGAATCATCGGGGCAGACCAAAGAATCGAAGAGTAAGGCCCGCTACGTCTGGCAGCGGCTGTGGTTTCAGTGGGTGCTGGGGACGATCGTGTTCTTCCTGTTTCTGTCCTTTGTCATCCCGCCGGTCTATTGGCTGGTGACCAAGCTGAGCCCGGTGCTAACGCCGGTGCTGCTGGGTCTCGGGCTCGCGTACATCTTCAGCCCGCTCACCGCGTGGGCCGAGCGGCGGCACAACATCAAGCGGCCGATCACCGCGGGGCTGATCCTCGGCTCGGTCGTGCTCGTGCTCGCGATCGCGATCCCGATCGTCATCGCCAGCGTGGTGCATCAGGTCGGCCGATTCGTCGAGAAGTTTCCCGAGTACGCCGAGACGATCCTCGCCTGGTTTAACTCGAATCCGGAGGACGCCCGCGAGCGGATCAAGGCCCTGATCGACTCGCTGGATTGGACGAAGCTCGACACGCAGGCGGCGCAGAAGGCGCTCGGCCTGAGCGCCGATGCGGTGCTGACCGTGTTCGGTTACGTGTCCTATGCCTCGATCTTCATCCTCGTCGCCGCGTTCTGCTTCTTCATCTTCACGTGGAAACTGGAGGAACTCAAAAACTGGTTTTCCGAGTTTATTCCGAAGCCTTATCGTGCGGAGACGCGTCGGATCCTGGGCATGATGGATCAGACGGTGTCCGCGATCGTACGCGGGCGCTTGATTCAGTCGCTGGTCGTGATGATTGTTTTGAGCGTCGGGTGGAAGCTCGCGGGCGTGGACTACTGGCTGTTGCTGGGCGTCTTGGGGGGGGCGTTGAATCTGTTGCCGTTCGCGGCGATTTTGTCCTGGCCGTTGGCGGTGATCCTGTCGGTGGTGGAGGTGGCGGGCGCGGGCGGGACGGGGTTCGAGATTGTGATGGCGGTGGTTTGGCCGACGGTGGTGTATGTCGTCGCGCAGTCGTTGGACGGCTGGGTGGTCGAGCCGTTGGTGCAGGGCAAGGCGACGGGGATGGACGCGTTGACGGTGTTGCTGGTCGTGCTTGCCGGGGGCGCGCTGCTGGGTCTGTTGGGCGTGGTGTTGGCGGTGCCGGTGGCGGCGTGTATCAAGATCCTGTCGCAGGAGTTGTTGCTGCCCAAGGCTCGGGCGTTCGCGGAGAATCCGCCGGACTTTAGTCAGAAGGGTTCGAACTGACCGCGTTTGTCGGCGCGACGCGAGTCGATCGGCCAGGGCTAGTTCAATCGATTTACGCAATCGCCCGAACGCTAATCCACTTGGCATACGCGCACGGGTCTTTTTGTCGAAGTAACGAGAAAAGCCTTGATCCCAAGCGAATCTCACCGATATGATCGTGTAGCGATCGATGTGTGTGGTCGATCGTCCCGCCCCTCCCTTGCGAAAGGCCCTCCTGTGAAACGCCTCCCCGCCCTCGCCACGATCTGCCTGCTCTCGATGACCGCCGCGCCTTGCTTCGGTCAGTCGCGCAGCGAAAAAGTCGACCAACTCGCCAGCATGCTTAGCGGCGCGATGAATCAGAAGAGTGCGAACGCCCAAGAGGTTTACACCGACGCGAAGACCGGCGAGATCATCCGAGCGACGCCGCTCCAACTCATGCGCGAGACGATGACGTCCGTGGACTTCGACGCGATCCCCGGCCGACTCGCGCTCGAGATCTGGGCGAGCCAGACCAACGTCCCGCTCGTCATCAATTGGAAGGCGCTCGAGGCCCAGGGCATTGACCCGCAGACGCCGATCTCGCTGCAACTTTACCGCGTGCCCGGCGAGGTCGTCCTCAACCTCATCATCCAGCAGCTGCACCCCGACCCCATCGGCAACGACGAGCTGCTGCTCGACGTCCAGCAGTGGTACGTGCGCGTGATGACCCGCGAAGACGCGCTACGCCGATCGACCACGCGGATGTACTTCATCGGCGACCTGCTCATGGAGATCCCCTCGTTCGACGGAGCGCCGGGCTTCGACCTCAACCAAGCGCTCAGTAACACCAGCACAGGCGGCAGCACCGAGGGCTCGCGCGGCGGCGGCAACGCGGGCGGCGGCCAGGGCATCTTTACCCGGGACGATGAGCCGCGCGAAACGCGGCTGACCAAGCGCGAGAAGGCCGAGCGCATCGTCGACATGATCCGCGACACCATCGAGCCCGACATCTGGCGGGAAAACGGCGGCGAGTTCGGCTCGATCCGTTACTACCGCGGCATGCTCGTCGTCAAGGCGCCCGCCTTCGTACACGAACAGATCGGCGGCGGCAGCAACAGCGCCGCCGCGACGCGGTCGTCGACCAAACGCTCGAGCCCGCGTGCCGACCTCGGCGTGCAGGATCGACTCCGCGGCAAGCGATCGACCGCGGGCAACGTCGCCGGCGTCGCCGATACCAAGCCCGATCTGGTTCGCTGACTCGCGCATCAGCAAACGCCCATCGATCAATCGCTTCGACGCTTCGTGTCGCACGCAAGAGATGACGCGTTCATCGCGACTTTCCGGCGATGCGTAGCATCGCGGCTGTTG
>JBMYUK010000252.1:0-4840 GCA_049605275.1 Phycisphaeraceae bacterium | reverse complement strand
CTCAGAATCGCAAAGAGTGCGACCACCGCCAGGGAGCTATAGATCCATTTGATGGGTCTTTTTTTTGTCAGCAAAAAGACAATGGCAAGGAAAAGGAGCCAAAGACCGAGAGCGACGACGAAGTAGCGGTTTTCCGAGGCGAGCCAGGCGAGGGTGTTGTCGCCGTCGTCGGTCTTGGGGTTGGGCCAGATCGATTGCCATTTGTTGTCGGCCGAGGGCTCTTTGAGCTTGCCGATCAGATCGGGTCGGGAGATGAAGCCGTCGTCGACGTAGATCGAGAATCGCTTGGCGTCGTAGTCGTCGCGGAAGTAGCCGGTGACGTACTGTCGACTGCGACCGCGGAGGTAGTCGTTCGTTTCGTAGTGGACGTCGCTCTGGGCGAGTTGGCTCCAGCGGATGTCGAGGGGCTCATCGGTGAGGTTTTCGACGGCTTGTTCGAGTTGGACGGTGTGCGAGCCGGGCGCGGTGCGGTAGGTGCGCGTGAGCTTGACGATGTCGGCCGGCGCGTCATCGGGACCGCCCTGGATCGTGAGGGTGAGCGTGGCGTGCGTGTCGCTCCTGGAGGCGAGGTTCCAGTGGCCGCGCCAGTTGTTGTCCGCTTCGGGTTTCGCGAGGGGGACGTCCTTGCCGTTGATGGTGATTTTCTGCGCGGCGTAGGAGCCGATGGTCGGGTAGAGACGTTGGTCGCCGCGGTTGAGATCGAGGGGGTGGAGCAGGACGTAGCGTGCTTCGCCGTTGACTTCGATCGCGACTTGGCTCAGCGTCGCGCGGTGGACGCAGGCGCGGTAGGGATTGATCTCGGCGAGGAGTTCGAAGTCGGACGCGGGGTCGGCGCTGCCGATGCGGATCAGGTCGTCGGGGTCTGCATCGGAAGCGGTGGCGAGCGTCTCGGCGAAGGCGGGGCGGAGGTTGGTCAGCGGGCCGACGTCGCCGTCGACGGCGGATGATGCCTGGTCTGCGTCGTTCGCAGCGTCATCGTCGGCTGTCGCGGCCGGATCGGCGACGGGCAGCGGCGGCTGGGGATCGGCCTCGGCCTCGCCTTCGGAGTCTGCGTCCGGCGTGTCGTCGTCCGCGTTGTCGGGCGGGTCCGATCGGCCCGGCTCGGTCGTTTCGGGCTCGGCCTGCGCGACGGCGGCGGGCGCATCTTCAACGATCGGCTCGTTTTCGGGGCCGGAGCGCATCAGGCTGAGGATGACCATCAGGCCAACCAGCCCCACGATCAGAGGGACGAGAATCCGCGCGAGCGACGATTTGTTTTGTGTGGCGGCCAAGCGGGGCAGTATACAAAAGCGTGCCGATTCGCGGCGGTCGATGGCCTCGAAGAGGTGGTGTCGCATCGGCGTTTGTCGCGGGTCAAAACAGCTTGCTCAACTCGCGCATGACGTCGAAGTAGAACGTCGCGATGAACACGAAGCCGATGACCAAGAGCCCGGCGTAGAGCGAGTAGGCCTGAACTTTTTCGTTGGGCGGCGAGCCGGTGATCTTCTCCCACGCGAGGAAGACCATGTGTCCGCCGTCGACGATCGGGATCGGCAGGAAGTTGATCACCGCGAGGTTGACCGAGATCAGGCCGAGGAAGAAGAGTAGGTACGGCACACCTTGCTGGGCGACCTGCGTGCCGGTCGAGATGATGCCGACGGGCCCGCGGAGGTTGTAGAGTTTGACGTCGCCCTGGATCAATCGGAGGAGTGTGATGTAGGTCTGCAGCACGAAGTCCTGCGTCTTATCGAGGCCGATCATCAGCGCGTCGCCGAGACCGTCGGCCTTGATGGTGACGTACTCGGTGACCGGGAAGAAAGACGAATGGTCCGGCGCCCAGCCGGCGGCGCCGAGCGCGACTAGGTCCGTCTCGTCGAGTTGGAGTTCGATGGCCTCGGGTTGCGCGCTGGAGAGCGGCAGGGTGATCGTCAGCTTGACGGCCTGGGCGTCGGCCTCGGGGTTGGCGGCGAGGGTTTGCAAGACGCGCTGCGCCTCGGCCCAGGTCTTGACCGGCGTGTCGTTGATGCGCGTCAGTACCGAGCCGGGCATGAAGCCGTCGCCCCGATCCAGTGCGCCGGTTGCTTCGCCGTCGAGCACGGTGGCGATCACGAGTTCGTCGAGCGCGGGCACGATGCTGATGCCGATGAGGTTGTCGCTGTTCGGCTCGATCGGGTCGGTGGTCAGCACCGCGCCGTCGCGCAGCACGGTGAAGGCATAGCCCTGATCCGGGTTATCGAGGATCGTCATCTGCAGGTTGGGCACGCTGTTGAAGCGGGTCGAGTCGCCGACGCCGAGCACGAGGTCGCCCGCTTGGAGCCCGCCCGCCTCGGCCGGGGACCCTTCGCTGACGGTGACGATTCGGCCGGCCGGGACCATGCCGAGCAGGTGGTCGGGGTGCTCGGGCGAGCGGGTCAGCGTCGGCACGGCGTCGACGGCGAAGTCGGCGGTGCTGGCGTCGGCCTGATCGGTCAGCGTGACGGTTTGTGGCTGGCCGCCCGAGCGATCGAACGCGAGCAGATAGTCGCTGTAGGACGCGACGGGCTCGCCGTTGACCGCGGCGATGCGGATGTCGTCGTCTTCGCCGCGTGCGTCGGGGGGTGTCTTGTCGAGTTGGGCGTTGTACCAGTTAGGGATCGGGCCTTGGACGTCTTTGAAGCTCACGATGTCGAGCCCGGGGCCTGGGCCGAGGCCGACGGACAAGAGTTTTTCGGCGTCTTTGCCGCGTTTCAGCGAGCAGATATAGGTCAGCGGTTTTTCCACGCCGCGTCGTTTGACGACGATCTCGACTTCGTCGCCGCTGCCGCTGAGCGCGATAGCGATCTTGACGTCCTTGAAGTCCTCGGGCTTCTTGCCGTTGACGCTGAGGATGACGTCGCCTTCTTTGAAGCCGAGGTAGTTGGGGTCGCCTTCGAAACCCTCGGCGTACGTAGTGGACGCGGGCATGTCGGGCATGACTGTGCCGATCGTCGCGGCGGGGAACTGCACGCCGATCGAGAACGCGATGGCGAGGAAGATCGCGCCGAAGATCATGTTCATGACGACGCCGGCGGAGATGACGCAGGCCCGGGCCCAGATGGGTTTGTTGTTGTAGGCGTTAGGGTCGTCGGACTTTGCGTTGGGGTCCATGTCCTCTTGGCCGAGCATCTTGACGTAGCCGCCGAGCGGAAGATAGTTGAGTCGGTACTCGGTCGCGCCTAGGCCCATGGCGTCGCCGACGGCGAACATCTGCTTGCCGGTGTACTGGCGATTGTGTTCTTCTTTGACTTCGACGTCGTCGTAGCGCGCGGTGCCGGTGTGCGGGCCGTCGGCCTCGGGGTCGATGCCGTCGGCTTTGAGCTTGTCGACGCATCGTCGCTCGTACTCGGCCTCGGTCGAGCCGCGCATCACGCCGATGCCCTTTCGCCAGGAGAACATCGCCTTGCCGAAGCCGATCGCGAACTGCGGGCAGCGGATGCCGACCCACTTGGCGACGGCGAAGTGGCCGAGCTCGTGGACGAAGATGAGAAACCCGAAGCCGAGTATCAGGTAGATCAATTCGAGGAGGGGGAATCCGAACATAAGTCAATCGCTTTGGGGTTTAGTCTTCGTCTTCACGCAGGGAGGTGTCCCACGTGGTCTGGCAGGTCTCGCAGTCGAACATGACGGCGAGTTCGTTGTGTCGGGTCTTTCGGTGCCGCGGTTCGTCGAGCGGCCGGTCGCAAGCGGGGCAGGTGTAGTTCGTCAGGCTGTGATTGTATTTGCGATGGATCAGGACCATGCCGAAGGCAAACGAGGCGAAGCCGAACCAGCCGGCCGTGCCGAATCGCTTGGCGTGGAAGACGTCGATCAGCGTCGCGACCAATCCGACGAGGATCGACAGGCCCGACCAGAACGAGTAGCGGTTCCACTGCCGCCGAAACGCGTCATCCATCTGGACGGGGTACGGGCTCTCTTCCTTGTGGTGGGTGGTGGGCTGCATCGAGTTGTTGCTTCACGAATTCTCGGGCGGCGTGGTCCGCGTCGAGGATCGTATTCAGGTGGTCGGCCGGCCGGCTGGGAATCGCGTCGAGCGTCTCGGCGACGAGCGCGACGATCCGGTCGAACGAGATTCTACGCTCCAAAAAGGCGTTGACTGCGACCTCGTTCGCCGCGTTTAAGACCGCCGGCGACGTCCCGCCGAGTTTCAGCGCCTTGTACGCCAATTCCAGCGCGGGGTAACGATCCGGGCACGGCGGATAGAAGCTGAGTTCGCGGAGCTTGGACCAGTCCAACTTGTCGCCACAGCCGGCCGTCCGCGTCGGCCAGGTCATCGCTGTCTGGATCGGCGAGCGCATGTCCGGCGGCGCGAGCTGCGCCAGCACCGAGCCGTCGACGAACTCCACGAAGCTGTGGACCAGCGACTGCGGATGGATCAGCGGCTGGATCTTGTCCGCCGCGACGCCGAACAGCCAGTGCGCCTCGATGACCTCCAGGCCCTTATTCATCATCGTCGCCGAGTCGATCGTGACCTTCGGGCCCATGTCCCAGGTCGGGTGCTTGAGCGCATCCTCGGGCGTCGCGCTCGCCATCGATTCGAGCGGACGATCGCGAAACGCACCGCCCGACGCGGTCAGCACCAGCCGACGCACGGCCCGGCTGCGCGGCGCATCGTGCACGCCCGCCAAGCACTGGAAGATCGCCGAGTGCTCCGAGTCCACGGGCAGCAGCACCGCGCCGCTCTCCGCCGCCTTGCGCGTGATGAACTCGCCCGCCGCGACCCGGCTCACCTCACCCGTGGCGAGCGCCGTCACCTCGACCACGCCCTCGCTCACCTCCACCCGGGTCGTCCCTTCGGCGTCGACGCGCACCTCGAAGACCGTCCCCACGACGTCGATGCGCGCGG
>JBMYUK010000251.1:0-4858 GCA_049605275.1 Phycisphaeraceae bacterium | reverse complement strand
CGGTCCGCGGCGACGTAAGATATCGATCAGTCGAAACACGATCAGGGTCTTCCATGCACCGTTTTGCCTGTACACGCCGAGCCACGCCGTTTCTTATCGCGCTGCTGATCAGCGCTTTTCCTGCGCTGTCGCGCGAGGTCACGGTGATGAGTTACAACGTCGAGAACATGTTCGATGTCTTCGACGATCCGTACACCGAAGACGAGGGCGCGGACGTCAAGCGGCGCGAAGAGATCGCCGCGATCGCTAAGGCCGTCGCTTTCTCCGAAGCGGACGTGGTCGTCTTCCAGGAACTCGAAAACGAACACCTCCTGCAGGGCATGGTTGATACGTTTCTGATCGGCCGGGGGTACGAATACGTCGCGTGCCAGCGGACCAATTCGTCGCGCGGGATCAACCTCGGGATCATCTCGAAGCTGCCGATCAAGCGGCTGGCCAGCCACCGATTTCTGACGCTCGCGCATCCCGACGAGTCGGATCGAACCTGGCGTTTTGCGCGCGACGCGATGCAGATCACCCTCGACGTCGAGGGCGCGGACCTGCACGTCTTCAACGTGCATCTCAAGAGCAACAGCTCTCGGCCCGGCGACGAGAACTCGATGAAGTGGCGCACCGCCGAAGCGATCGCGCTCAAACGCCTGATTCGCACGATCGTTTCGGACGCGCCCGACGCGCTGGTCCTCGCGATGGGCGATTTCAACTCCAACCTCGAGCGACGGCCCGAGCAAGACCGCCCCTGGCCCGCGACCGCGTACCTTCGCCAGCCCGAGCGCGACGGCACGCAACTGCTCAACGATGCGCACGACGGCATCCCCTTTGACAAGCGCACGACGATCCGAGGCAGCGGCCGATACCCCGCCGCCGTCTTCGATTACATCTACGCGTCCCCGGCCCTGCACCAGCGGCTGGTCAAAGGCAGCGCAAGCGTGATCCGAGACAAGGCGATGACCCTCGGCAGCGACCATCAACCGATCGTCGCGACGTACGACATCGACACCGATTGAGGCGACACCAGCTCCGCTCGATCGCGAGATGCGAACGCGTCCGGTCGTGATTCAGCCGACCAGTCCGTCGGGTTGCCCGGTCGGCTGGTTGAGGTAGGGGTTGGTCGCGCGTTCTCGGCCGATGGACGTCTCGGGGCCGTGGCCGGGCAGCACGCGGAAATCGTCGGGCAGCGACAGCAGCTGCGTTTCGATCGAACGCATGAGCGTCGGGCCGTCGGAGGTGGGGAAGTCGAATCGACCGATGGACCCGGCGAAGAGCGTGTCGCCGACGAGGGCGAATTGCCGATCCGCCTGGACGAGCGTGATCCCGCCGGGGCTGTGGCCGGGCGTGTGTCGGACCTCGAACGAGACGCCCCCCAGATCGAGCGTGTCGCCATGGGCCAGGAGATCGGTCGCTTCCGGCGCGACGACGGGCTCGACGAAGGCGGCGCTGAGGTTCAGCCGAGTGTCGGTGAGAAACTCGCGCTCCTCGCCGTGGATGACGATCGGCACGCCGGGGTGGCGGTGTCGCACGGCGTTGAGCCCGGCGATGTGATCCAGGTGCGCATGGGTGAGCACGACCTTGTCGACTTTCAAATCGCGCTCGTCGATCGCGTCGAGCATTGCCTCGGGCTCGAACCCCGCGTCCACGATCCAGCACGACCCCCCCACCGACAGCAGGTAGCAATTGGTCTGCCACTGCCCGAGCGGGAAAATCTGGATGTCCAGTTCATCGGTCGCCATCGACGAAACATTGTATCGGATCGTCGCGCGGTGAGACCGGACACGACCGCGACGACGGTCTACGCGATAAAGCTCTTGCTCTTCTTGCCGGTCAGGTAGCTCTCGATGACCGTCGAGCTGAGGTCATTACTCGCGCAGTAGTAGGCGACGCCACGCGTCAGTCGGGTCATGCGTTCGATGAAGTCGACCCAGTCCATGCCCCAATAGTCTTCGATCAACGCAAAGCTCGCGAAGCGGATGCCGCTCTTGGCACAGAGCATCGCTTCTTTGAGCGTCTCGTTGGCGGTGCGTTCGCTCGGCGGATAGAGGAGATACAGCATGTCCTCGCCGGTCTCGGGTGATGGCTCGACGTGGGCGGTCGGTTGGCCGTCGGTGATGACGAAGATCTGCTTGTTAGCGGCACCGCTTCGCCGAAGGATCCGCCGCGCCTCGCGGAGCCCGAGGTGCAGGTTCGTGAAATGCAGCGGCAGCGTGCTCGGGTCCGCCTGCGCCAAGGGTACGCGGAGCCGCACCTGCGGATCGCGCAGACTCACCGGCTTTGGCATGATGAGCGGCACGTCCTTTTCCTGCACCCGCTCGGCCAGCGAATAGAACGACACGAAGTCGAGCGTGTCCTGCGGAAACCGCTGGCGGATCAACTCGCTGAGCCCGAGGCAGACGCGCTTGGCCTGCAAGAATCGGCCGTAGCGGTACATCGAACCCGACAGATCGATCAGCACGACCGTCGCGCAGTCGGTCCGCCCCTCGGTCTCGTGCACGACAAAGTCGTTCATGCCCAGCTTCAACGGCAGCCCCGGCACGCCCGCTTGCGCATCGTCCAGGTTGTTCGACAGCGCGTTACGCAGCGTCGCATTCAGATCGATATCGGATAGCGGATCGCCGAACGTGTACGGCCGACTCCCCTCGCTGCGCTCCGAAGTCTTGCCCGGCTGCGGAGTGTTGTGCCCGTCGCGGTTGCCGGTCTTCAAATTTTCGAAGATTTGCAACAGCGCCTGGTGCTGCATGCCGTGCACCATGCGAGCGGTCATCTTGAGTTGCGTGTTGCCGTTCTCGTCGGTGACCTCCTCGAGCAGGCCCGCGTCGATCATCTGCTGGATGAGGTCTTGCTCGTCGGGGTTCTCGAGGTTCTGCAGCGCATCCATCGCCTGATCGCCGTACTGCAGAATGAACTCGACCAGCTGTGGCGAGGGGAACAACTCGTCCGGGCTGAGAAAAGGCTTGCCATCGTAGGGGCCGTAAGTGTGTTTCACGACAAGATTGTAGGCGCACGGTGTAGGTGAAGGGTGGGTGGAGCGAAGCAATGCCCACCGCAACAACTACGCTTCCTCCGATCAGGACCAGCACCCGCATCTAATCGAACTCGGTACGACCCCCGCGTGGTGACGCGGCGGCTGCGTCGCGCTGCGGATCGCACACAGAAGCGCGTCGCAGCCACCGGGCCACGCCGAGTGACGAGTCGAATGTGTTTTTGACGGGATCGCGGGATGTTCGGGATCGGCGGGATTCAGGAATCAGGGTGCCACACTGCGGCACGAAGTGCAATGATGTGCGTGCCGCTCGTCAACGTGTACCCCCATTCGCACACCACTGGCTTCGCCCGCAGCGAGGCACCCGGCGATGAAAATGGTATCCAACACCCTCGGGCTTCGACACGCTTGGGTTCCGCGGAGTGCGTGTATTGAATAGGTTCGAGAAGACCTGTTGCAAGGGGGTCGCCAAGCCTCCACCCCGGCCACCCGTCATCAATCCCGCAAATCCTGTAATCCTGTCAAAACGGAATCCATCTAACCCGCCACCTGTGCCAACGACACAAACCGCTCCTTGCTTACCGCGTCTTCGAACTCCGACCAGAACTTGTTCACGATGGTGCGTACGGCCCAGTTTGCGCCGTCGGCCAGGCCGCAGATCGTCGTGCCGGGCATGGAGCCCATGCTGGAAGCGATCTCTAGGAGCAGGTCCAAATCTTTCATCGTGCCGTCGCCGGCTTCGATTCTCGTGAGCATCTTGTAGAGCCAGTTGCCGCCTTCTCTGCAGGGGGTGCATTGGCCGCAGGACTCGTGGGAGTAGAAGCGGGCGCAGTTGCGGGCCATGGCGACCATAGAGACGTCGTGAGGGATGATGGTGGCGCAGGCGGTGCCCAGGCCGAGGTTGTTGTATTTCTTGCCGATGTCGAAGTCCATCTCGGCTTCGTATTCGTTGGTGTCGAGGACGCCCATGGAGATCCCGCCGTGGAAGGCGGCTTTGAATTGCTTGCCGGGGATGAGCCCCAAGCCGTAGTCTTCGACGAGTGTCTTGAGGGTGACGCCGAGGTGTTCTTCGTAGACGCCGGGGCGTTGGACGGGGCCGGAGATGCCGAAGAGCTTGGTGCCGAAGGACGCGGGGGCGCTCGGCGGTGCGCCCTCGGGTCGGCCCTTGCCGTGGGACTTGAACCAGTCGGTGCCGTTTTGGAGGACGGGTCCGACGGTGGCGAGGGTCTCGACGTTGTTGATGATGGTGGGCCGACCAAACGCGCCAGCGACCGCGGGGAACGGCGGCTTGATGCGGGGCCAGCCGCGCTTGCCTTCGAGCGATTCGAGCAGCGCGGTTTCTTCGCCGCAGATGTAGGCCCCGGCGCCGCGCTGGACGTAGAGGTTGGGCCAGCGGTCGTTGACCTTGCCTATGCGCGAATCTTCGCCGAAGACGTTGTTGGCGTAGGCCTCTTGGATGGCGGCTTCGAAGATCTCGCGGTGGTGGTGGTACTCGCCGCGGATGTAGAAGTAGGCGGTGTCGAGTTGGCAGGCGCGCATGCAGATGGCGATGCCCTCGATGACCAGATGGGGGTCGAACTCGATGAGGACCTGGTCCTTGAAGGTGGCGGGTTCGGACTCGTCGGCGTTGATGGCGAGGAAGCGCTGGCCGCCGTCCTGCGGGGGGAGGAAGGACCACTTCATCCCGGCGGGGAAGCCCGCGCCGCCGCGGCCTTGGAGCCCAGACGCGTCGAGGGCCGCGATCACGCTTCGACCGCTGCGGGCCGGCGGCGCGCTGGGCGTGGAGGGGCTGGGAGGCGCGGCGCCAGCGAGGGCGCGCTCGAGGGCGAGCAGGGTCAAGGGGCCGACCACACCGTCGACGACCAGACCGCTGCTGCGTTGGAA
>JBMYUK010000250.1:0-4885 GCA_049605275.1 Phycisphaeraceae bacterium | reverse complement strand
AAGATTCGCAAGACACTGATCATTGCCACCATTGCATTACTGGTGACCGGCGTTGCCGGCGCGCAGGAAGACGTTGAGAACTCGAGCGAGGCCCTCAAGATCGCGGCGCTCGAAGCGCTGATCGCCGCGGCCAAGCGCGGCGTGGACGTCACGCTGATCGTCCCAGAGCAGATCGACTCGACCATGGCACGCCTCGCCAGCCGATCGCAATACGCGGACCTGCTCGCCGCGGGCATCGATGTCCAACAGTTTCGCGGCGGCCTCCTGCACACCAAGACCCTCGTCGCCGACCGGCAGTACGCGCTGATCGGCACGGTCAACCTCGACATGCGAAGCCTCTGGCTGAACTTCGAGATCACCCTCGCCGTTTACGACCGCGGCTTCGCCGAAGAGCTTCGCGCTTTGCAAGAACGCTATATCGAGCAATCGGTTGCCCTCGACCAAACGCAGTGGGCATCGAGGCCGTTTCGAACCCGACTCATCGAAAATCTCGTGCGCTTGCTCGGCCCGCTGCTCTAATGGCTGACGCGTTGGCCGTGCTGTTGGCGGATGCGCTTCGCTCGGTCGGCCTCGCCCTTGGCGTCGAGGATGTCGGCGAGGGTCAACTGCCAGGCCGCGTTGTTCGGATCCAGGCGGATCGCGTGATCGATCGCCTCGAGTGCCTCGTCCAATCGATTGAGCTTCAGCCGGACCACGGCGAGCGTGTCGTAGAGGTTCGGATCCTCGTCGCTGAGCGATACAGCGCGTTCGGCGAGCGCTTCCGCCTCGGTCAGCGACGAGCCGTCTTGCTCGGCGAGCACGAGCGCGAGGTTATTGAGGACCAGCGGGTTCTGCGGCGCGGCCTTGCGTACCGCGCGAAAGCTCTTCTCTGCGGATGCGAGATCGCCTTGCTGCAATGCGATTTGGCCGAACACATATTGAACGTCGACCGCGTGCGGGCCGGGCATCGCCGTGACCCGGCGGATGAGCCGCCAAGCGGTGTCGTTGAGGGCATCGCTATCGAGGCGTTGACCCGCCATGAAGGCGGCCATCGTGTTGGAGAATAATGCGGCAGCGTCGTCGCCGATGTGTTTGGCGGTTTCGTTCAGCCAGCGCACCGCGGCATCGGCGTTGGCGAGATCGTTGGCGATGCGTCTGAGCGCGATCGCGCGCGTGGTTTCGCTCTTGGCGAGATGCGGGATGAGCAGCGTCCATGCCTCATCGCTCTGGCCGGCGTGGACGAGCGCTTTCGTGTACAGCTCGAAGTACAGTCCGTCCGCCTCCGGGCCGTCGGCCAGATCGCTGCGATAGGGAGCGAGCGTATTCGCGGCGACGCTGTAGCGGCGCAGCTCGACCTGCGCCGCGGCACGCATCAGGTCGGCTTGATAACTATCACGCGGATTGCGTTCCAGCCACGCGTTGGCGGCGCTCAGCAGCGCGGGCCAGTCGTCGAGTTGGTAGGCGGCGAGCGTGGCGACCATGGCCGCGTCGGCGCTGTCGGGGAACCGAGCCATAACGCTCGACGACGCGGCGTAAGCGCGGTCGTAGGCTTTCGCGGCCAGCAGTAGTTTCCCGGCCAATTCGGCCAGGGGCTTGAAGCTCGGCGAGGCTTGTGATAGCTCGGCGATTCGGTTCGCGACCGATGCGGGATCCTGTTCGGTGTCCGCGAGCGTCAAGGCCTGAATCGCTGTCTCGCGGTGCGAGGCATCGGTGAGGATGCTGGACACAAGCGGGGCGAGTCGCGGGTCTTCGATCGATCGCTTGACGATGGCGCGGTGCTTGAATAGTGCGTCGAGCCCGGCGACTTCGGGGTGAGCGGCGAGGCCGCGCTCGGCCAGCCGCACGGCCTCGTCCGCGAGATTGAGCGACACGGCCATCGCGACCGCTTCGAGCCAGCGATCGACGTCGTCCGGTTGTTGCTCGGCGGCCTGTTCGATCGCAGCGATCGCCGACGGCGCGTCGCCGCGATCGGCTGCGTCCTCGGCCACGAGCATCAGGCGATCCGCCTTCGAGATAACCGCCGGCGGTACATTCGCCAGTAAATGATCCGAGAGTTCCTGTCGACCCGTTTCCCGATAAAACGACGCGACAAAGCCGAGCGCCTCGGCGCTGGGTTCCCGCAGCATCTCGAGGCAGAGCGCATCGATCTTCTTCAGTTCGCCGGTGGTCGCGTACACCTCGGCGAGCATCAGCAGCGCGGGCGTGGTGGCCCGGCCTTGCTTGCGCATCGACTCGATGGCGTCGCGAACGACCGCGCGCTCGCCCTGGGCCTTGAGCATGCGGCATGCTTTGAGGCGCATCGGGACGGCGAGCGTGGCGTTCTTCGCGATGTTGAAGAGGTCCGCGCGGGCGTCCTGATATCGGGAGAGTCGGTGCAGCGTCTCGCCGTGCAGCATCATGACGCCGGGGTCTCGGGGCGCGAGCAGCTTGGCGATCTGAGCGTGTTCGAGCGCGGCGGCGGGATCGTCCTGCAACAGTCGGCAGCGCGTGAGCATCGTCTGCGTCTGAAGCTGGGCCGGTGAAAACACCTGTGCCCGCTCGAGGAGTGCGATGGCTTGATTCAGGTCGTCGGCGTTCGGTTCGTCTGCGAGATGCAGCCGCGCCGCTTCGAGTCGCCAGTTCACCGTCGATTCGCCGGCGAAGGTTCGAAGGCGTTGGATCGCGCGGTCGACAAAGTCTCGGTCGGAACGTCCGCCGGGGGCGTAGAGCGCGGCGAGTTGGAACTCGATCGCTTCGGGCCGCGCGTCCGCGACGCCGCGGAGGTAGTCGGCGGCCTGATCGGGCAGGTGGTTGAAGAGGTAGTTGCCCAGCGCGAAGTGCCAGGCGGCGGGCGTCGGGCTCGGCATCTTGTCTTCGATGCGTTGTCGGCCGGCCGCGGCGTCGCCTTCGAGCGCGAGTGCGGTCGCTTGGGCGGCGATCGCTTCGGGCGTGTCGGGGTATCGCTCGGTGAGTGCCTTGGTGAGTGCGCCAGCAAGGCCGAGGGAATGTTGTCTCGAACGGTTGATCAGTTCGGCGAACTGCTCGGCGCTCAGCGAGGCGGGCGACGCGAGTTGGGTTTGGATCGTCGCGATCGCTTGTTGCCTCTGTCCGGCGCGTGCGAGCAGCGCGACGACACTCGGGACGAGCGAGCGATCGTTCGGATGAGCCTCTGCGAATCGCTCGGCGTGGTGCAATGCCTTTTCGACGGTGAGTTGGTCCGCGGGGTCGGCTGCGGCGAGTGTTGCCAGCGCGACGAGTCGCTGGGTCGCTGGCGTGGGTTCGCGTTCGTGGGCGTTTTCGGCGTGGCCGAGCGCATCTTGCGGCTGGTTTTGTTTTAGCAGCGCCTCGGCGAGCACGCGGTGCGGTCGGGCCCACGATCGGTTGTTGCTCGCGGCGAGGCTGAGCACGGTGACGCCGGCCCGCGGCTCTTCGACGGCGAGATAGGCCTCGCCGAGCCGTTGCAGGAGATAGGGATGCCGACGCAGCGCGGGGCCGGTCGGCCGATCGCCCGCGTCTTCGAAACGCGCGATGATCGTGTCGATGATGTTGGCGGGGGTTGCTTCGCTGTCGAGGTCGAGGCTCAGGATGTCCGCCCAGCCGTCGGCGACAGCGGTGTCGCGCCGCTTGAGCTGATTGGTCAACTCTCTTGCTCGAGCGATATCGCTGAGCCGGCGGTGCGCATCGGCCCACATGCCGAGCAGGTCGGGGTTGATGCGCCGCGGGTCGGCGTCGGCGAGTCGTTCGGCGATCGCGCGATGATTGCCGGTTTCAAAAGCGCGGTAGACGGCGAGTTCGCCGGCGAAGGTATCGACTCCGACCGGTGCGTGTTCGAGCAGGTAGCGCGTGGCGAGCGGCGCGAGTTCGTTTCGATCGAGCCACTGCACGAGCAGCGTCGTCATGCGATCGTCGATGGGTTCGTGCTCGGCGGCTCGCTTGAGGTATTCGCGGGCCTGGATGTTGTTGCCCTCGGCGCGGTAGCCGAGCGCTTGGACCATCAACGCGCGCGGGTCGTCGGGGTGTTGGTCGTAGACTGCTCGGGCCTGCTTGACGAAGGGTTCGGTGGCCTTGTCGCTATCTTGCAACAGTTCGAGAATGGTGGCCTGGGCGGTGACGTTCAGCGGTTCGATCTCGATCGATCGGCCCAGTGCGATGAGCGCTCGATCTTCCTTATTGTTGCGAAGGAGCGCGCTGCCGAGATAGCGGGCGAGTTCGGCGTCGTCTGGCGCGGCATTTGCGAAGCGCTCGGCCGCGTCGAGGGCTCGCCGGTCTTTTCCGATCGTAAGCAAGAGATCGAGCAGTTCGAGTTGCTTCTCACGGTTGTCCGGTTCGAGATTGACGAGGCGAGTGAGGGCGGGCTCGAGTCGCAGCAGGTGCTGATCGCCTGGCATGGGCTGGGCGAGGCGAGCGGTAAGGTAGTGTTGGATCAGTACGGGGTCGTTGTGGATCGCGGGGATCACGCCGGCCCGTCCGGGCTGTTCGAGCAGTTCGATGACTCGGGCGAAGTCTTCGGCTTCGAAGGCTTCTTTGGCCTCGGCGACGATCTCCTGATCGGTCATAACCTGTCGCGCACTGTTGAGGACGTACAGGCCGTAGACCCCGCCGGCAAGGATCACGAAGATCGCCGCGAGGAGGGTCAAGCGTTTGGCACGTCGCGAGGCTCGGGTTGGGTCGTTAACAGGCATGATGATGGTTGCGGTGGGGTGTTATCGCTGGGCGTGTTGTTGCGGGCGATCGAGGATGGCTCGGATCAGTTCGGCGTGCGAGTTGATGACGGTTTGGAACATCGCCTCGCGCTGGACGGGCGAGGTGTCTTTTTCGCTGAAAAGCAGTTGAACCTGCGCGGCACCGTTGTGTCGGCGGAGGAAGTCGCCGACGGCGCGTCGCATCTGTCGGAGGCTGCCGGTCGTCTCGCCGCTGGGCAGGGCGA